>NZ_JSYI01000048.1:0-2313 GCF_001023515.1 Diaphorobacter sp. J5-51
TGCCCGAGCCCCAGGTGTACGACCTGGTGCTGCAGGCCGTGGGCCGCACCCCCAACGGCAAGAAGATCGCTGCCGACAAGGCCGGCGTGTCTGTGACGGACCGCGGTTTCATCAACGTCGACATCCAGATGCGCACCAACGTGCCGCACATCTTCGCCATCGGCGACATCGTGGGCCAGCCCATGCTGGCGCACAAGGCGGTGCACGAGGCGCACGTGGCGGCCGAGGTCATCGCTGGCGAACTGCAGGGCAACAAGGAACTGGCAAGCGCCGCCTTCAACGCCCGCGTGATCCCGAGCGTGGCCTATACCGACCCCGAAGTGGCCTGGGTGGGCCTGACCGAGGATCAGGCCAAGGCGCAGGGCATCAAGGTCAAGAAAGGCCTGTTCCCCTGGGCGGCCAGCGGCCGCGCCATCGCCAACGGCCGCGACGAAGGCTTTACCAAGCTGCTGTTCGACGACAGCCCCGAGGNCCCCACGCTGGGGGAGAGCATCGGCATGGCGGCGGAGATTGCCCACGGCAGTTGCACGGACGTGCCGCCGCAGCGCAGGTAAAGGCCACGGCCGTAGAAAAAAAGGCAGCCTCTGGCTGCCTTTCTTATGCTTTTGATAGCGCCTGGCGCTTGCTGTGCAAGGGCTGGAGGCGTTTTTGAGTATGAGGTGCTGGGTTGGCGAGTGTGCATGGCAGCTCAGGCCTGCACCAGTGCCACGCGGTAGCCCTGGCCCGTCTCGATCACCTGCAGCAGCCGGTCGATGTTGGGATGGCTGCCGGGATGCTGGCGGGCATCGGCGGTGTGTTCGGCGAACAGTTCCAGGCCTTCCTGCGCCGCGGCGACGGTGATGCCGCCGTGCTTGGCGGCCAGCGCGGCGTACACGGTCAGCGAGCCCGTCTTGCCCGGCTGGTTGGGAATGGTGGCCACCACCTGGCCGGCGTCGTCCAGCAGTTGCAGGGCGGCCAGGTGGGCAATGGAGGGCAATTGGCGCAGGTTGTCAGCGAAGGTCATGCGAAAGCCTTGAACGGAGCGGATGAAACCGTGACGATAACGTAAAAACCATAGCTGTTAGCGCTGGCACAATCTGCGTTAGAGGGCATTTTGATGCCTGTTTTTCTTTGCGCCCGACCCCACTCATGCAAGCCCTGCTCGACGCCATCGCCACCCTCACTCCGCCCGTTGAGGCCTGCCGCATCTTCCATGGGCGTGGAGGGCGGTTTCCCGGCAGCGAGCAGTGGACGCTGGATGCCTATCCGCCCGTGCTGGTGCTCACCAGCTTCGCCCCGGTGACGGACGAAGCACTCGCCACCATCGACGGCGCCCTGCGCGCACGATGGCAGCAGGTGGCGCCAGGGCAGCCGCTGAACTGGGTGTTCCAGCACCGCGGCGAGGCGCTGCGCATCGAGGGCCGCAGCGATACGCGGCTGGTGGCGGGCGAGGTGCCCGAGCCGCATGTGGTCACCGAGGATGGCGCACGCCTGCGCGTCCAGGTGCTGCGCGGGCAGAACCACGGGTTGTTCCTGGACATGGCCGAAGGGCGTCGCTGGGTGCGCACGCATGTGGCGAACCACCGCGCACGCACCGGACGCGGCGCTCGGGTGCTCAACCTGTTCGCCTATACCTGTGCGTTCTCGGTTGCCGCGCTGCAGGCGGGCGCGGCGGAGGTGGTGAATGTGGACATGAGCCGGGGTGCCATAGCCACCGGGCAGCAGAACCACCAGCTCAACGGGTTGGGCGCCGGTGCCCGCTTTCTGGCGCATGACATCTTCAGCTCGTGGGGCAAGATCACGCGCAGCGGGCCGTACGACCTGGTGATCGTGGATCCGCCGTCCTACCAGAAGGGCAGCTTCGTCGCGACCAAGGACTATGCGCGGCTCATGCGGCGCCTGCCGGAACTGCTGATGCCGGGCGGCCACGCCCTGCTGTGCCTGAACGCGCCGGAGCTCGGGATGGAGTTTCTCTGCGAGCAGATGCGATCCCAGGCGCCTTCGCTGGCGTTCGTGGAACGCGTTCCCAACCCGGCGGTGTTCGCCGATGTGGACGAGGAGCGGTCGCTGAAGGTACTGGTTTTCCGGGATACGGCGGCGGTGGGTTGAAGGGGCTCCGCGCGCCACAATGCGGTGGACACCGCTTCCCACCCACCGGTTGAAACGCAGCACATGAACACCCCTCGCATCGGACTGATCGGCGTAGGCCTGATGGGCCACGGCATTGCCATGAATATCGCCCGCAAGGGCTATGCGCTGACGGTGCTGGAGCACCCTGGCAACCAGCCCCTAACAGGCCGTTGAAAAAGTGCTTTTCGAACGCATCAGGGACGC
>NZ_JSYI01000049.1:0-265 GCF_001023515.1 Diaphorobacter sp. J5-51
TGCAGCTTGGCCAGGTCTTCCTTGACCGAGCCTTGCAGCTTGGCCAAGTCTTCCTTGGTGGCAAGCTCATTGCGCAGTTCGATGCGCAACTCATCCTTGGCCTCCAGCTTGCACTGTGCGGCCATTTCCTTGCTGCGCTCGCCCATCTGCACAAGCGACACCTCAATGCACTTGGCAACAGCCATCGCATCGTCGCGCCCTACTTTGCGCTCCAAGATGTCGTAGATTTCAAGCGGCAGGTTCATGCTGCTCATTCTATGCTCCA
>NZ_JSYI01000050.1:0-3490 GCF_001023515.1 Diaphorobacter sp. J5-51
TGAATACTGTACAAATGCACAGTATTCTGCGGCGATTGTTTGGGTAGCGTCCACGTCCTGCAGCTCCTCGCGCTTCTCGGCACCCGTGTAGCCGCTGTCGCCGCACACCGTGTCTTCCCGGCCGTGCAGCAGCTTGTACACCTGCGTCACGTCGGCCACGTTCGCCGCCGTGCATTCCACGTGGTGCACCAGACCGGACGCGTCATCCACGCCGATGTGCGCCTTCATCCCGAAGAACCACTGGTTGCCCTTCTTGGTCTGGTGCATCGCCGGATCGCGCTCGCCCGCCTTGTTCTTGGTCGAGCTCGGCGCACTGATGATCGTGGCATCCACGATCGTGCCACTGCGCAGGCTCAGGCCCTTGCGCTGAAGATGGGCGTTGACCTGCTCGAAGAGCTTCTCGGCCAGCCCGTGCGTCTCCAACAGCCGGCGGAAGTTGAGGATCGTCGTCTCGTCCGGGATGTCGGCAAGCCCGCCCAACTGCGCGAAGCGGCGCATCACCGGCGTGTCGTACAAGGCTTCTTCCATCGCCGGGTCGCTGAGCGCATACCACTGCTGCAGGAAGTGGATGCGCAGCATCGTCGCCAACGGATAGGGCTGGCGACCGGGACGGCCCATCTTCGGGTAGTGCGGCTCGATCAGACCCAGCAGCGCCTGCCACGGCACCACCTGCTCCATCTCCGCCAAAAACACCTCGCGCCGCGTGCGCTTGCGGCTCCCCAGACCCTCGGCATCACCGAACGACAGCTGCATCGCACTCACCCCGATCACGGTGAGGCATTGTCGCGCAATGGGGCGGAGTTGTTCAGACCTTCCTTAAATAGGCCGCCAACTCGTCGAGCGCGAAGACGTCTCGCTGGGCGGTTTTCACAGCCCACCGCACACTACCGTTAGTTCGCTGCTCAATCGTTGCAGGTGCTTGGAAACAATTGCGATGTGGTGCCCTGGTGTGTAGATTTCAAGGGGACGCCACAAGTACTCTTACGTCCGACAGGAAGAGATCGAAGCGTTCGGACAGGCGTTCGAGCATTGGTGCATAGGTGAGGCCGCAATAGCCGTTGCCATGCAGGAAATGGATCACCGGTCGGCCCGATGGCGGCGAATGGTGGCCGCGCAGGGTATGTCCATTGCCAAGGCGGTGCGACCAGGAGAGCAGTTTCATTCGGTTGGAAAGCGCGTGGGCAGGGGGTCAGCCGTGCTCCGCAGCGGCCTCGCCGGTTGCGGCGGTGTACCAGACGATCCAGCCGGGGATGTGCGCTGCGGGCATCGGCCGCGCGATGCCATAGCCCTGGCCGAGCCGGCAGCCGATCTCGATCAGGGCCTCGGCATGATCCATGGTCTCGACGCCCTCGGCAATCACCTGGCGGTCGAACGCCTGGGCCAGATGGACCACGCTGAGCACGATCGCGCGGTCGTCGGCGTCGGACAGCATGTCGCGCACGAAGCTGCGATCGATCTTGAGCAGGTCGACCGGCAGGCGGCGGAAGTAGGCCAGCGAGGCGTACCCGGTGCCGAAATCATCAAGGGCGAGCCGCACGCCCAGTGCGCGACAGGCCGTCAGCACATCGAGCGCCGCATTCATGTCGGTGATCGCGGTCGACTCGACGATCTCGAGTTCGAGCCGGTCGGGCGCGATGTCCGGATGTTCGTCGAGCATCGCCTTCAGGTCGGCGACGAAGTTCGCCTTGAGCAGATGGCGCGCACTGATGTTGACGGCCACGGGCAGGTCGAGACCCGCCGCGCGCCAGTTGGCGACCTGCTCGAGCGCCGTGCGGATGACCCATTCGCCCAGCGTGATCTCGAGTTCGTTGCCTTCGAGTGCAGGCAGGAAGTCGGCGGGGGGGCGCAGTCCGACTTCGGGATGGTTCCAGCGCACCAGGGCCTCGGCGCCTACCGGCCGGCGCTCGAACATGTCGACCTTGGGCTGGAAGTGGAGCACGAACTCGCCCTGCTCGAGAGCCTGCGCCAGCCGGCGCAGCAGTTCCTGCTTCTGGCGCAGCGAGGCCTCGACGCTGGAGTCGAAGACCTGCACGCAGTTGCGACCGCGCTGCTTTGCGAGATACATCGCCTGATCCGCATGACGCAGCAGGGTGTCGGCATCGACCCGGTCGTCCGGATACAGCGCGACCCCGATGCTGGCCGACACCGCCACGCTGTCGTCGCGCAACTGGACGGGTTCGCTGACCGCTTCCAGGATGCGGTCGAAGACGCTGTGGCTGTCGAGGTCTCCGAGCAGGATCACGAACTCGTCACCACCGAGGCGGGCAATGGTATCCACCGAGCGCAGCATCGTCTGCAGGCGGTCGACGATCTCCACGAGCAGTTGGTCGCCCGCCTCGTGGCCATACTGGTCGTTGATCGGCTTGAAGCCGTCGAGGTCGAGCAGGCAAACGGCCAGCTGCCTGCGGCTGCGGTCGGCGTGAGCAATGGCCTGGCGCAGACGGTCCTCCAGCAGGCGACGGTTGGGCACGCCAGTCAGCGGATCGAAGTGGGCGATGCGGTCGAGCTCCTCTGCATGCGCCTTCAGGCGGCTGACGTCCGAGAAGACCGCCACGTGATGGACCAGCCTGCCGTTGTCGTCGAGCACGCGGGTGATGGACAGCGATTCCGCAAACAGCTCGCCGTTCTTGCGTCGGTTCCAGACCTCGCCACGCCAGTGGTCGGTGGTCTGCAGGCTGCGCCACAGCTGCGTGTAGAAGTCGCGCGATTGTTTGCCCGAGCTGAGGATGGACGGGTTCTGGCCCAGCACCTCCTCGCGCGCGTAGCCGGTGATGCGGGTGAATGAGGGATTGACGTCCACGATGCGGTTGTCCGCATCGGTGATCAGGATGGCCTCGTAGCTGTTCTGGAACACGCTGGCAGACAGGCGCAGCGCGTCTTCCGACTGCTTGCGCTCGGTAATGTCCTCATGCGTGCCCGCCATCAGCTGCGGCGAGCCGTCGCGTGCGCTGGTGATCACGCTGCCGCAGGAGTGGATCCAGACCCAGTGTCCGTCCTTGTGCCGCATCCGGATGTCGTGGCGGAAACCCGGCACCTCGCCGGCGAAATGGGCCCGCAGCTTGCGCTTGATGGCGATCTGGTCGTCGGAGTGGGTGAGCCTGTGCCAGGTCTCGATGGTGACGGGGGCGAGCTCCTCGGGGGTGTAGCCCAGCATCTCGGCCCAGCGCCGATTGATCTGGAGTTCGCCGGTCGGGATCGTCCACTCCCAGGTGCCGACCTGTGTGGCGGCGATCACGTTGTCCAGTCGCTCGCGCTCGAGCTTCATCGCTACCGCCAGATGTCGGGCCTGACGGTTGGACCGGTCCAGTTGGCGGTTGCGTCGGGCGAGCCCGATGGCAAGTGCGAGGATGATGCAGCCGGCGCCGAGGAGCGAGATCACGACGGGCTGGTAGCGGTCGAAGACGTCCTGCCAGGTGAACTCGGGCAGTTGGTCGAACGGAGGGGCGACGGATAGGAAATTCAACCGCATGAGGCCAAGTATGGCACGAGT
>NZ_JSYI01000051.1:0-2350 GCF_001023515.1 Diaphorobacter sp. J5-51
AGCGATGCGGGTTACTACTCATTGCCGGGAGGCATCCATACAAGCAGGCCATGAGCGATAGCACCCCTTTCGGCTTCGGGCGTTTCGTCCCGGGATTTGATTTCCTGCAGAACCTGGCCAAGGGCGCTGCGGCGGGTATGCCCACCATGCCGGGGCTGTCGGGCTGGGTGGCGCCCACGGTGAGTGTGGACGAGCTGGACAAGCGCATCCAGGACCTCAAGGCCGTGCAGTTCTGGCTGGAGCAGAACGCGCGCGCCCTGGCCGCGACCGTGCAGGCGCTGGAGGTGCAGAAGATGACGCTGGCCACGCTGCAGGATATGAACGTGGCGATGGGCGACCTGGCCGCGAGCTTCGGCGCCGCAGCAGGCCAGGACAAGGAGCGGCCCGCCGCACGAGCCGCCGAGCCACCGTCCGCGTTCCCGTTCACCTCTCCGCCCGCACCCACACCTGCACCTGCACCGGAGGCGCCGCCCCCGGCCAACAACGCCTCGGCGGCGCGCACCGCGCGAACACCACCGGACGATGAAGCCGCGCCCGAGCAGACCAAGGGCGTGGCCGACCCGATGCAATGGTGGGGTGCGCTGACCAGCCAGTTCCAGCAGATCGCGGCGCATGCCCTGCGGGATGCGGGCACGCACCAGGCGGCCTTCGATGCCACGCGCGAGATGGCCAGCGGCGCACTCAAGACCGCCTCCAGCATGGCGGCGCAGATGGCCGCGCAGGGCATGCACGGCATGCGCGCGGCGGCGCAGGCCGCCGGTGCGGCGCCTGCGGCAACGCCCGCCCCTGCCGCCGGCAAGCCTTCCACAAAGGCGGCCGCCCGGCCGGCGACCCAACCGGGCGGCAAGGCCAACGACAAGGCCAACGACAAGGCACGTCCGGCCGCCAAGCGGACTGCCGCGGCCAGCGCGGGCGCCAAGCGTGCCCCCGCACCATCGCCCACCCAAAAGGCTGCCGCGTCCCGCACGCGGCGGCCGGCAGGTTGAGCTGCGCGGCGGCGCCTGTACCCCATCGCAGGGCTGACACATGAGACTCTTTCCCAATGCACACGCCACCCATCCGCAGTGGCACATGGCCGCGGTGCTGGTGCTGGCGCAACTGCGGGCGCAGATGGCGCTGCCCCAGTACGCCAGTGCACCCACGCTGGGGCTGCTCTACATCACCGACCACTACGCGGACGATGCCGCGGCCCTGCTGGACCTGCTGCGGCGCGAACTGCCGACGGTCACCGACTGGGCAGGCGCGGTCGGCGTGGGCGTGGCGGGCAACAACGTCGAATATTTCGATGAACCCGCGCTCTCGCTGATGCTGTGCGACCTGCCGCGCGCGCACTACCGCGTGTTCTCGGGCGTGGCGCCGCTGGCGCACGGCGATGCGGCCGGGGTGGGCTTTGCGGCCCACACGGCGCTGGTGCATGTGGACGGCCAGACACCCGAACTGGCGGATCTGGTGGCCGAGATGGCGGGCCGCACCAGCAGCGGCTACCTGTTTGGCGGCGTGGTGGCCAGCCGCGGGGCGCAGGTGCAGCTGGCGCTGCCCGCCGGCGGCGAGGGCGACGGCGTGCTGCACGGCGGCCTGTCGGGCGTGGCCTTTGATGCGCAGGTGGAACTGGTCTCGCGCGTCACGCAGGGCTGCCAGCCCATCGGCGCGCAGGCGGCCATCACCGCCGCGCAGGACAACGTGGTGCTGGAGCTGGACGGCGAACCCGCGCTGGACGTGCTGCTGGACACGCTGGGCGTGACGCTGCAGGGCGACGCCCAGGCCGCGCTGCGCGCCGTGCGCGCCACGCTGGCAGGGCTGGAGGACGCGGACGCGCCGCAGCGCCAGCGCACGGGCCACTTTGGCGCCGACACGCGCGTGCGCCACATCGTCGGGCTGGACGCGACGCGCAGCGGCGTGGCGCTGGGTGACCATGTCGAGGTGGGCATGCGCCTGGCCTTCTGCCAGCGCAACGTCGGCGCGGCCCGTGCCGACCTGATGCGCATCTGTGCCGAGATCCGTGAGGAGCTATCGCCCCAACTCGAAGAGGCGCAGGCGCTGCCCGCCGCAGGCAGCGCGCCGCATGCGGAGCCGGCGGGCGGCCGGCGCATTTGCGGTGCGCTGTATGTGAGTTGTTCGGGCCGCGGCGGGCCGCACTTCGGTGGGCCCAGCGCCGAGCTGCAGATCGTGCGCCATGCGCTGGGCGACGTGCCCCTGGCGGGCTTCTTCGCCGGCGGCGAAATCGCCGCGCACCGGCTCTATGGCTACACGGGCGTGCTGACGGTGTTCGTCGCGCCGGACGGGGCTTTATAAGCCTTTTTGGCCTCTAGGAGCCTGTCGGACTTTCCCACCTTCCGCCCAGAGACTCCAT
>NZ_JSYI01000052.1:0-1225 GCF_001023515.1 Diaphorobacter sp. J5-51
CCGATTTAGTGGGTTCGCTCGGGCTCAAGTCCGACAGGCTCCTAGGCCATCCACCAGAGGCTTGCGGGGCTTCTCCAGCTTCACGGGTGGTGAATCAATGAACAGTATGTGTCCTGGCAGGGTGTGGATGACCTTCTCCGAGTAAAGCCAGGCTGCTACGTCGCCCGGTTTGATGTCCGTCACTTTCATGATGCGGGTGAAAGCCTCTTCCTTCTCTATGCTGGGGTGCCAGTCGAAGATGCTAAATCGGGTTTTGAACTTCTTGGTCTTGAGCTGTTCGAGCACCCCGGACTTGGCACGCCGGAACATGTCTTCCACGAAGCCGCCGCAATCCGTTGCCACCACGTATTCGGAAGCGAACAGGTCACCCGGCATTCGGGTGTAGATGTTGCGGTTCGAGTAGCTGTTGTTCTCCTGCTTGGTGTTGGTCACAAAATCGCGGGCAAGCTGGAGATGCTTGGGGACTGCTGCATCTTGGGCCAATGCGACAAACGAAGACATGCACAAGGCGGTGGCCACCAGCGATTTAGCAAGGGATTGGTACATAAGCCTTGCTCTCATTGGTTGCGCATGGCTGCGATCAATTCCGCGGCCACAGCCCGAAGGTTATTGCGCGTCACGTCGATGGACTTCCCGTCAATCTTGGCCGACACGGGAATCATCACTTTTACGCTTGGATCGCCGCCCGGCATACGGTCAGCCTGTGTGAAGACTTGCACCGTGCGCTTCGGGCTCTTGACCTCAAAGCCCTCCTTGCTGAGCAGACCCGCCGAGAGGTAGCGTATTTGTGCCCCATTGCGCTGGGTGGCCTGGACAAGGTTGCAAAACAGCTCGGGCGAGTTCAGTTCCATCACGATGTAGTTCGCCTTCCAACTGACCGGGAAGCCTGCTTTGACGGCTTGATCCCCACATGCGGTGATCTGCGCTCGCTCGCGCAACTCTGTCACTGTCTTGCTGGCTGCAACGAAGGCTTCATCGTTGTTCGGCAACTGCAAGGACTGTATTTGCCCAGAGAGTTTCTGCTGCTGCGCTTCGAGCTCCTTGAGCTGGCCTTCAGCCGGGTTGCTGTTTGCGCCAAGCTGTTTGGCTCGGTCGGCAAATGCATCCAACGCCTTGTACAAGGACGGCACTGCTGCGGCCTGCCGCTCCAGCATGGAGACAGTCGCCGCCGATGTCAGGCTAACTGTCATGACCCAGTTGGTTCACCCTGGATGATGGAAGACAC
>NZ_JSYI01000053.1:0-1803 GCF_001023515.1 Diaphorobacter sp. J5-51
GCTTTTCGTACCGTCACTTATTGCACTGAAAACGAGGAGACCCCTAACCTGTCAAGCACTTTAGCTAAACTTTAGCCGCTAAACTGGACTTCGCCCCCTTGGAGTGATAGGATTGAATCCTATTGAACCGAATGGAGGCCGCCATGCGAACCACCCAGCAACTGAGCATCACCCTGCCGAACGACATGGCCGACGTGGTGAAAACGAAGGTCAAGACCGGGGAGTACGCGAGCGAAAGCGAGGTCATCCGCGACGGCCTGCGTGCGCTACTCGCGCGTGATCGCGCCGTCGAGTCCTGGCTTCACAACCAGGTCGGCCCGGCGTATGACGCCCTGAAAGCCGATCCCTCCCGAGCCGTCACCGCCGACCAGGTGCGCGCCCGCCTGGCCGCCGAGCATGCGAAGGCGCAATGAGCTACGCGGTCGTCTTCTCGCCCGAGGCCGAAGAGCAGCTTGCCGAGCTGTACCGCTACATCGCGGCGGCGGCGTCGCCTGACGTTGCCGCTCGCTACACCGAGGCAATCGTCACCTACTGCGAAAGCCTGCGCACGTTTCCACTGCGCGGCACCATGCGCGACGATGTGCGGCCCGGCCTGCGCATCACGAACTACCGCAAGCGCGCCGTGATCGCCTTCGATGTGGCCGGCGATCTGGTTTCCATCATCGGCGTGTTCTACGGCGGGCAGGACTACGAGACGATCCTGCACGACGACGCGGACGACTGAATTCCCCCGCTTCTTGACACTTGAGGGGCGCAATCACGCCCTGGGCCTGGCAGGCCGACCCCTCCCTTGGCGTTCAACCTTGCGGCCTTCGAGCTGGAGCCATCTTCCGACTTGGCGACGGCGCAGGAGTCACCGCGGCCTTGACAGTTGGGGAGTCCAGAGGGGGCCTTGGCCCCCTTTGGAAGAGCACGAACTTCTGCCAGGCGCTTGCGCCTGGCTATGGTCAGCCGTAGCGCCGTAGGCGCTCCATTCTTGGGGTGAAGGCCGTAGGCCGAGGGGCAACGCCCCTGGGGGGATGGGAGGCCGCTTTAGCGGCCGGGTGGGATCGAGAAGGGGGGGCACCCCCTTCGGCGGCCGATCATTCTGCGGGGCACCTTGGGCCGGTTTGCCGCTTTTTTCGACACCCGGTTATAACAACTAGGTTTAATATAAAGGTTATGAAGGGTTAAAAGCCGGTTAGCTTGACCGGAAAACGCGCGCAAGCCGTTGATACGCCAAGGAAAAGGCTCGAAGGGCCGCCCCTCAAGTGTCAATGGATAAGCCCCTCAAGGGTCAATAGTCTGCCCGTCAAGTGTCAAGGATCGCGCCCCTCATCTGTCAGCACCCCCGCCCCTCAAGTGTCAGTACGGCAAGGGCCTTGCCAACAGGCTTATCCACAACTTCTGTGGATAAAGCCAGCCCGATCAAGCACATAGGCCGCCTCGACGGCCTCCGGCGCGGCTCCAGCCGGCCGATTTCGAGGCCGGCCCCTCATCTGTCAGCATCGCGCCGGGGTGCGCTGCCCCCCAAGTGTCAAGAAACGCCCCTCAACTGTCACCAGCCGGCGTTTTGTCCCCAAACGATCCACAAGGGGGAACCGCAGAATTCGGAAAAAATCGTACGCTAAGCTAACGGTGTTCTCGTGACAGCTCTTTGACTAGGCTTTCTAAGGGGTCGTCTCAGAAAACGGAAAATAAAGCACGCTAAGGCATAGCCGAACCTGCCAAGCTTGCTCCACCCTGTAGTGACGCGATCAGCGGGCAGGAAGGGGTCCCCTCGTTTTCAGTGCAATAAGTGACGGTACGCAAAGCTAGCACTGG
>NZ_JSYI01000054.1:0-154979 GCF_001023515.1 Diaphorobacter sp. J5-51
CTGCGATCGACTTCCCCGTGGGGAGGGAGGCATCCATTACATCTCCCCACAAACGCTTTTCGATGATTCGCGAGTTCCACCTCGCGGACTGGTTCACGCTGGGCAACGCGGTGTGCGGCGTCGGGGCACTGTTCTCGTCGATGACCTATCTGGAAACGTCGGACGTGCGCCATGTGTACTTCGCCTGTGCGCTGGTGCTGGCGGCGCTGGTGTTCGACGTGCTGGACGGCCGCGTCGCGCGCTGGCGGCAGAAAAGCTCGGCCATGGGGCGCGAGCTGGATTCGCTGGCCGACGTGATCTCCTTTGGCGTGGCGCCCGCCATCATCGCCTACGCCTGCGGCATGCAGGGGCTGTACGACCGCGTGGTGCTGGCCTTTTTCGTGGCCTGCGGTGTGTCGCGCCTGGCGCGCTTCAACATCACGGCCGAAACGCTGGCCGAGGGCCCGTCGGGCAAGGTCAAGTACTTCGAGGGCACGCCGATTCCCACCTCCATCGTGCTCGTGGGGCTGATGGCCGTGGCCGCCAGCGTGGGCGCGGTGCGCGGCCAGCTGTGGCTGGGGTCGGTGACGATCGGCGGTTTCACGCTGCACCCGCTGGTGCTGCTGTTCGCACTGTCGGGCTCGCTGATGATCAGCCGCATCCGCATTCCGAAGTTCTGAGCATCCCCCCCGCGGCGCTGGCGCGCCTTTCCCCTTCTCTCGCCGCGCTGCGCGGCGGGAAGGGGGGCGCAGCCGGTGGACTGGCGAAGCCAGGTCCGCGGCGGCCCAGGCCTGGGGTGCGCCTGGGTTCGCTGCACGTCCTGATACGGTGGCAGCGGCGCAGCGCAGGTACACTTTGCGGCTTCGAGGCGGCGCCCGTGCGCGGCGTCTTTTTTCCCATCCGAACCGCTTCATGGCCGTTGATACGGCGGGCCAGGCCCGCACCCACCTAGACCTCAAGAGTGCCCAGCTGCCCGTGGTGGCGATGGTGCTCAAGACCACCGACGTGGCCAGCATCGCCGCCGAGCTGGCTGCCCGCAGGGCCGACGACCCCGAATTTTTCGACAACGACCCGGTGCTGATCGACCTCTCGGCCGTGCAGGACGAGCCGCAGCCCATCGACTTCGCCGCGCTGGTCAAGACGCTGCGCAGCCACCGCACGCAGCCCGTGGCCGTGCGCGGCGGCAGCAGCGCGCAGAGGCAGGACGCGCACGACGCGGGCCTGATTGCCGCCCCCGACGCGCCGCCCCCCCGCATGCAGGCGCCGCGTGAGAACACTCCCCGCGAGGTGGTCCACGAAGTCATCCGCGAGGTGGAGGTCGTGCGCGAGGTCCCCGTGCCCGCGCCGGCGCCGGGGACCGTGGTGGTGGACAAGCCGCTGCGCTCGGGCCAGCAGGTGTATGCCCGCGGCTCGGACCTGGTGGTGATGGCCGTGGTCAGCTTTGGCGCCGAGGTGATCGCCGACGGCAACATCCACGTGTACGCACCGCTGCGCGGGCGGGCCATCGCCGGCGCGCGCGGCGACACCAGCGCCCGGATTTTCAGCACCTGCATGGAGCCGCAACTGGTCTCCGTGGCAGGCATCTACCGCACCACCGAGACCGAGCTGCCCGACAACGTGCGCGGCAAGCCGGCCCAGGTGCGGCTGGACGGCGAGAAGCTGCTCATCGAGCCGCTGTGACCGTATTTCCCTTTCTTACTCCACAGACCGCAACGCAAGGACCTCTCAGAACATGGCCAAAATCGTCGTCGTGACCTCCGGCAAGGGGGGCGTGGGCAAGACCACCACCAGTGCCGCCTTCGCATCGGGCCTGGCGCTCGCCGGCCACAAGACCGCCGTCATCGACTTTGACGTCGGCCTGCGCAACCTGGACCTCATCATGGGCTGCGAGCGCCGCGTGGTGTATGACCTGATCAACGTGATCCAGGGCGAGGCCAACCTGAACCAGGCCCTCATCAAGGACAAGCAGTGCGAGAACCTGTTCGTGCTGGCCGCCAGCCAGACGCGCGACAAGGACGCGCTCACGCAGGACGGCGTGGGCAAGGTGCTCAAGGACCTGGCCGACATGGGCTTTGACTACATCGTCTGCGACTCGCCCGCCGGCATCGAAAGCGGTGCGCTGATGGCCATGCACTTCGCCGACGAGGCGCTGCTGGTCACCAACCCCGAAGTCTCCAGCGTGCGCGACTCCGACCGCATCCTGGGCATGCTCAGCAGCAAGACCAAGCGCGCCATCGAAGGCGGCGAGCCCGTCAAGGAACACCTGCTGATCACGCGCTACAACCCCCATCGTGTGGAAGACGGACAGATGCTGAGCCTGGAGGACATCCAAGACATCCTGCGCATCAAGCTCATCGGCGTGATCCCCGAGTCCGAGAGCGTGCTGCAGGCCTCCAACCAGGGCCTGCCCGCCATCCACCTGTCGGGCACCGATGTGTCCGAGGCCTACAAGGACGTGGTTGCGCGCTTCCTGGGCGAGGACAAGCCCCTGCGTTTCATCGAGGCGGCCAAGCCCGGCTTCTTCAAGCGCATCTTCGGCGGGAGGTAATGGCCATGTCCCTGCTGTCCTTCCTGCTGGGGGAGAAGAAAAAGACGGCCTCGGTGGCCAAGGAGCGCCTGCAGATCATCCTGGCGCATGAGCGCAGCGGCCGCGGCGTCGGCCAGCCCGACTACCTGCCCGCACTGCAGCGCGAACTGGTGGCGGTGATCTCCAAGTACGTGAAGATCAATGCCGAGGATCTGAAGGTGAACTTCGAGCGCCAGGACGACCTGGAAGTGCTCGAAGTCAAGATCGAGCTGCCCGACACGGCGGCCAAGTAAGCACTTGGGGCAAGCGCCCGGGCCACAGCCCTGGCGGCTACTTGTCCAGCGGGCCCGCCGCGCTGGCCGACAGGCGGCCCAGCGCGTGCTCGGTATAGAACACGCCGCCGTGGTACAGCAGGGGCGAGGCGCCTTCCCGGTGGCTGCAGCGCTCCACCTGGCCGACGAAGATCGTGTGGTCGCCCTCCACGTACTGGCTGCGGTTGAAGCACTCGAACACGGCCGCCGCGCCGTCCAGCACCGGCACGCCGCTCCGTCCCAGGCGGTAGGCCACGCCGGCGAAGCGGTCGATGCCGCGCGTGGCGAACTGCTCGGCCAGGGCGCGCTGTTCCACCGTCAGCACATTGATGGCGTAGTGCGTGGCACGGGAAAAAGCGGGCAGCGACGACGTCTTGTGCCCCAGGCTCCACAGCACCAGCGGCGGCTCCAGCGACACCGAGTTGAACGAGTTTGCCGTCATGCCGATCAGCGCGCCGCCTTCCCCGCGCGCCGTGATGATGGTCACGCCCGTGGCGAACATGCCCAGCGCGTCGCGGAACTCGCGTGGCGTGAAGACGGGAGGTTGGCTGGAGGGCGGGTGGGGCAGGCGGCTGTTCACGAAGGGGGCGGCGCCCTGGGCGCGCCGCGTAGGGCAATGGGAGGGCTATTATCAGTCTGCACCTGCGCGCCTGCAGCGCGCATGCCCTGCGGCCCTGGACCCTGCGATGTCTCTTCTTCCACGCTTTTCCCTGCTCGGCTCCGGCCCTACCGTGTTGCTGCTGCACGATGCCGATGGCGATCACCTGGGCTTTGCCCCGACGCTGGAAACCCTGGCCGCCGCGGGCTACCGCGCCGTGGCATGGGACATGCCGGGCTATGGCGGCAGTGCGCCGGTGGAGCCCTACAACTTCAAGGGCCTGGCCCAGCGTGCGCTGCTGTTGCTCGATGCCCTGCGGTGCGAGCAGGTGGTGCTGGTCGGCCACGGCCTGGGGGCGATGCTCGCGCTGGAGATCGCCGTGCGGGCACCGCTGCGCGTGCGGCGGCTGGTGCTGTGTGCCGGCGGCCCGGCGCTGGACGAGGCCGCCACCGCCGTGTGGGTGGCGCCGCGCCTTGCGGGGTTGGACGATGGACGGGACATGGCCCGGCTGGCCGACCCTACCGTGGCGCGCGACGCCGGCCCCGGCGCGCTGCCCGAGGGGCTGCAGCTTGCACGGCACGCCATGGGCCGCGTGCCGCCCGCCACCTACCGCCGTGCGTTGGAGGCCCTGACGGCTTTCGCGCGGCGTGCGCCGGAACTTGTGCGCCTGCAGGTGCCCGCGCTGCTCATCGGGGGTGAGCACGACCGCTGCACTCCGCCCGAGGCACTGCTCGCCTTGGCCCATGTGCTGCCCGATGCGCGCGCCGTGCTGCTGCCCGGCGTGGGCCACTGGCCGCAGCTTGAAGACCCCGAGGGTTTCGAGGCGGCGCTGCTGGACTTCCTGGCCGGCCCGGCGCCAGTGCTGCACTGAACGCGTGCGCGGTCCCTCACCGCAAATCGCTTACCCGCCCCTGACCGCGACCGCGCACCGCTGCGCAATAAACCACATCGCGCGCCCGCGCTTTTGGTTAGGCTGGAGTGTTTTTCACAACATTGCGGAGACACGATGATGGCCATGAGACCCAGACACTGGGCAGGGGCGCTGGCGCTGTGGGCGTTGGCGGGCATGGCGGGCGCCCAGCCCGTGAAGGTGGGGGTCATCGGCCCCTTTTCGGGGCCGTCGTCGGACTTCGGCACGCCCATGCTGCAGGGCATCCAGCTCGCGGTGGAGCAGTTCAACGCCGTGGGCGGCTACCTGGGCCGGCCTGTGGAGCTGGTGGTCAAGGACGACCAGGGCTCGCCCGACACCGGCCGTCAACGCTCGCAGGAACTGGCCAGAGAAGGCGTGGTGGCTGCCCTGGGCTTTTGCAACACCGGCGTGGCGATGAAATCGCTGGACGTGTTCCAGCAGGCGAAGCTGCCCTTGATCGTGCCGTGCGCCACGGGCACCCCCGTGACACGCACTTATCCGGCGGCGCAGAGCTTCATCTTCCGCACCTCGGCCCCCGACAACATCCAGGCGCCCTTCGTGGTGGAGGACATCCTGCGCCGCGGCTGGACGCGCGTGGCCCTCTTTGCCGACGACACGGGCTACGGCCAGGCCGGGCGCAAGGACGTGGAAGCGGCGCTCGCCGCGCACCAGCTCACGCCCGTGTACGCGACCAACTTCCCTCTGGGCGTGAAGAGCCTGGCGCCCCAGTTGCAGGCCGCGCGCGATGCGGGCGCACAGGTCATCTTCAGCTACACCGTAGGGCCGGAGAACGCCGTCATTGCCCAAGGTCGCAAGGAGCTGGGCTGGAAGGTGCCGCAGGTCGGCGGCTGGACGCTGTCGTTCCCGTTCTTCATCCAGGGCGGCAAGGACGCCGCCGAGGGGGCGCTGACGGCGCAGACCTTCATCGCCGAACCCAGCAACGAACGCCGCGCCTCGTTCCTGAGCACCTACGCGCGCGCCTTCAAAGGCCGCCCGGCCGTGCCGATGGCGGCGGCGCAAGGGTACGACGCGGCCTACCTGCTGATGTATGCACTGCTGGGCATCCGCGACGGGCAGGTCAACGGCACGGCCCTCAAGCATTCGCTGGAGAACCTGCAGCGCGTGTATTACGGCGTGGTGGCGACCTACGAGCGGCCCTTCTCGGCCGAGGAGAAAGAGGCCATCACCCCCAACATGCTGGTGATGGGCAAGGTGCAGGCCGGCGCGGTGACCTTCGCCTACCCCGAGGATGCCAAGCGCAACCTGCTGGTGCAGCGCAAACGCTGAGGTGCGAGCCGCTCAGGCCAGGCGCGGCGCCCCGTAGGCGGCAGCGGGCGTGTCGTCGCCCAGAAAGGCGAAGTCCATGGCTGGCCGCTCGCCGCTCAGCAGCTCGGCCATGGCCTTGCCCGAGCCAGCGCCATGCGTCCAGCCCAGCGTGCCGTGGCCGGCGTTCACCCACAGGCCGTGCAGCGGTGTACGGCCGATGAACGGGATGTTGGTGGGCGTGGCGGGGCGCAGGCCGGTCCAGTACTGTGGATCGCCGCCTTCCTCGGGCGTGCGCGTGTCGCACACGCCGGGCAGGATGGTCTCAATGCGGCGCGACAGCATGTGGCAGCGTGCGCGCGCCACAGGGCTGTCCAGCGACAGGTCGTAGCCGCCCAGCTCGATGGTGCCGGCCACGCGCAGCACGTTGCCCAGGCGGCTCATGGCGATCTTCTTGCCGTCGTCGATGGTGGAAACCATGGGCGCGCCCTCCGGTTTGAGCAGCGGGAACGTGGCGCTATAGCCCTTGCCGGGGTAGATGGGCAGGTGCACGCCCACGCCCCGCAGCAGCGGTGCGCTGTAGCTGCCGCATGCAACGACCACGGCATCGGCTTTCAGTATTTGGTCTTTTTGGCCTGTAGCGCTTTCCTGGCGAGCGCGAATAGCTATTGATTCAATAGCGTCGCCGGAGCGGTTCAGGCGCAGCACGTCGTGACCGTAGAGGAACTGCACGCCGCGCTCGGCGCAGCGGCGGGCCAGCGCCTGGGTGAATACGCGCGCGTCGCCGCTCTCGTCGGTGCTGGTGTAGGTGCCGCCGGTGATGCGGTCGCCGTAAGCGCGGAAGGCCGGCTCGATGGCGAGCAGCTCGTCGCGGCTGACCACGCGCCGCTGCACGCCGAAGCGGCGCATCAGTTCCACGGCGTGGGCCGCGTCGTCAAAGGACTTCTGGTCGGTGTAGAAGTGCGCTATGCCGCGTTCCAGCCGGTGGTACTCGATGCCTGTGACGCGCACCAGCTCTTTGAGTGCGGCATGGCTGTAAGCGCCCAGCGCCACGATCTGCTGCACGTTGCGTGCGAAGGCCGTGTCGTTGCACTGCGCCAGGAACTTCAGGCACCAGCGCCATTGCTCCCAGTCGAGCTGGGGGCGAAACAGCAGCGGCGCTTCCTTGTCGAACATCCACTTGAGGGCCTTCCATGGCGCCTCGCGGTTGGCCCAGGGCTCACAGTAGCTCACCGAGATCTGCGCCGCGTTGGCAAAACTGGTCTCCAGCGCCGCGTCGGGCTGGCGGTCGACCACAGTGACTTCATGCCCGCGCTCGCGCAGATGCCAGGCGGTGCTAATGCCGATGATGCCGGCGCCCAGGACGATGGTTTTCATGGCGCGCAGTGTGCTGCGGCCCAATGAAAAACAAAAGCGTGATTAAACTTCTTCGGAATTCATCAGAATGACTAATGGATACGGACCGTGAGCACATTTGACCCCGCCGCATTGGAATGCCTGGCCGCCATCGTCGAAGAGGGCGGTTTCGAGCGCGCCGCGCGCCGCCTGAACATCACCCAGTCCGCCGTGTCGCAGCGCCTGCGTGCGCTGGAGGCGCAGGTGGGCTCGGTGCTCATCGTGCGCAGCCGGCCGCTCAAGCCCACTTCGGCCGGGCAGTTGCTGCTCAAGCACACCAAGCAGTTGCGCCTGCTGCGCGCCGACCTGGAGCGCGATCTGCAGGACCTCATGCCCAGCGGGCGCGGCGGCGGCCGCGAGGAAGAGCGCATCGCCATCGCCATCAACGCTGACAGCATCGCCACCTGGGCGGTGGACGCGCTCGGCGACCTGGTGCGCCAGCGCCTGCCGCTGGAGATCATTGCCGACGACCAGGACTTCACGCAGGAGTGGCTGCGCTCGGGCCAGGTGATGGGCTGCGTGACGACGTTGAAGAGCGCGCTGCGCGGCTGCCGCATGGTGCCGCTGGGCGCGATGCAGTACGTCGCCGTGGCCGCGCCGGAGCTGGCGCGCCGACAACTGCCGCAAGGACTCACGGCGCACAACTTCCGCGACGTGCCTTTCGTCTCGTTCAACCGCAAGGACGATATGCAGGCCGAGTTCGTCACGCGCACCTTTGGCCTGAAACGCGTGTCGCTCAGCCGCGTGTTCGTGCCCAGTTCGGAGGGCCAGGTGCGCGCCGTGGCCGCGGGCTGGGGCGTGAGCGTGGTGCCCGAGCTGCTCGCACGTCCCTGGCTGCAGCAGGGCCGGTTGGTGGACCTGGCGCCGGGCCATACGCTGCCCATCCAGCTGTACTGGCACTCATGGAACCTGGAGTCGGAAGTGCTGGATGCGCTGGCCGATGCGCTCACCAGCGCGGCGGCGCAGTACCTGTCGGCCTGACGGCACACGCGGATGGGGGTCTTTAGGGTTATCGGCCTGCGCGGGGTGAAGGCTCGCTAACATCGCCCGCATGAACACGTTGCAGCCGCCCCGTCCGTCCTTCAAGGAGCAGATGCTCCGGGCGCGCGAGGATGCCATCGTGGAGGCCGCGAGCCGCCTGCTGGGCGAAAAAGGCTTCGAGACCATGACCGTGGACGAGGTCGCCGCGGCCGTAGGCATTGCCAAGGCCAGCCTGTACAAACACTTTGCCGGCAAGGACGACCTGTGCTCGGCCGCCATGGTGCATGTAGTGGAGCGCCTGCAGCGCTTTCTGGCGGCGCTGCCGGCCGAACTGGGCGCCATGCAGCGCCTGCACGCGCTGCTGTGCTGGACGCTGCAGTTGCAACTGGCCGACGAGGTGCCGCTGCTGCCCAGCCGCAACTCCGCGCTGGCCCAGGCGCTGCGCGCCTGCGACGCCTACCGGGCATCGATGCAGGAGGTGCATGCCTGCATCCTCGGCTGGATCGTCGAGGCGCAGGCCCAGGGACAGCTGCGGCGCGAGTTGCCGCCCGATGTGATCTTGTGTGCGCTGCTGGCGCGCAATGCCGATCCCATGCTCGGCATGCTGCGCGACCGCGGCTATGCGGACGAGTGCATCATCGACTGGGCCGCGGACACCTGCCTGAGCGGCCTGGCGAGCGGCCCCGCCATGCGGGTGGCCTGATCAGCGCACCAGCAGTACCGGCACCTGGCAGTTGGCCAGCACCTGCGTGCTGACCGAGCCCATCACCAGCTTGCCCAGCGAGCCGTGGCCGTGCGTGCCCATGACGATCAGGTCGTACTTGCCGGACTCGGCCACCTTGGCGATGGTCTCGCCCGCCGGGCCCACCTTGGTCATGGTCTTGAGCTGCACGCCATGACGCGCCATGAACTTCACGACGGGCGACAGCACCTTTTCGCCTTCCTCAGCGTGGTACTTGTCCACGACTTCCTTGCCGAGCGCGGCGCGCGCGCGGGGAGGCAACTGGGGCTGCACGGTGATGGCCGTGTAGGTGTGCGAGCTGCCCAGCATCTCGTCGTGAGCGGCTAGGTAGGCCAGCATTTTCTTGGTGTAGATGCTGCCGTCGACAGCAAGCAGGATGTTCATTCGAAGTGCTCCGGAAACGAGAAATCAGACTAATCCGCGCTGGCGCCTGTTGTCTTGACTTCAGTCATATTTTTGATGCGGTGCGCGGTGGCGGGCGCAGGGCCCGCACGCATCATACGGTGAGCACGCAGTGCGGCTGAAAGGTTGCCTGCTCCCCCTTGCGGGCATAGCCCAGCGGGTTGGCCACTATGCGGCAGCTCCAGGGCGTGCCGTCCACGCGGGCCCCGCGCACCAGGTAGTCGCTGGGGGCATGCAGATGGCCGTGCAGCCACAGCTGGGCGTGGGGCAGGCAGTCGTCCAGCGCATTGCAAAACCCCGCTGTGCCCGGCACCAGGCCGTAGCGCGGATCGGCGCTGAGCAGACTGGGCGCGAAGTGCGTGACGGCCACCGTCGTGCCCGCAAAGGGCTGTGCGAGCGCGTTGCGTAACCAAGACTGGCAAACCAGGGCCTGTTCGCGCAACTCGGCGGCCAGGAAGGGCACACCCTGGCGGGTGCTGCCAGTCTTGGAGAGATAGAAATTGGCCGCGCGGAACGCCTTCTCGCGCCGCTGCAGTCGCTGGCCCGGGTCGGTGATCGCCGCGTGGTCGGCCAGCGCGTCGAAGTCGCTCCACAGCGTCGTTCCAACGAAGCGGACCCCCTGCAGCACCATGCTCTCACGCTCCAGCCAGATCAGCCCCAGCCGGTCGCAGATGCGGCGCAGGCGCGCATGCGCGGCGTCGAAGTCCTGCATGTCGTATTCATGGTTGCCAGGGACGAAGACCACTGGCGTGGGCCATCCGGCGTACTGCGGCAGAGGGGAGAAGCGCGCCAGGCCGAAGTCGTCGTCCGACAGCAGCGAGCCGGCCTGGTAAGAGCCGATGTCGCCGGCCAACACCAGGACATCGGCGCCAACGGCGGGGCTGGGGGTGAAATGCGGGTGGGCTTCCAGGTGCAGGTCGGACAGCAGTTGCAGCTTCATGGGTGAGTGGGTGGGGTCAATCCTGGCGGTGGATGGGGGCGGGCGTGTTGCGCGCGGCGCGCGCAATCGCCTCGCGCAGCCAGCGGTGGGCGGGGTCGTGGTTGCGCCGGCGGTGCCACAGTGCGTCCACGTGCACGGGCGGCAGCGTCATGGGCAGCGGGCGCCACACCAGTTCGTCGCGCACGCTGGCCACGCCGACGAAGTGGCGCGGCAGCACGGTGAGCAGGTCCGTGGTGGCCACCACCCGTCCCGCGGTGAAGAACTGGTTCACGGTAAGCACGATGCGGCGTTCACGTCCCAACGCGGCCAATGCCCCGTCGATGAAGCCGAAGGGCTTGCCCGAGAAGCTCACCAGCAGGTGGCGCGCGGCGCAGTACAGGTCCAGCGTCATCGGCACGGCGGCCAGCGGGTGGTCCGCGCGCATCACGCACACGTACTGGCCATCGTAGAGGCGGGTGCTTTCGTGCGCCACCACGTTGTCCGACTGCGCCCGCGCCGTGAGGTCGGCCAGCACGGCGGGGAAGTAGCCCACGGCCATGTCGGCGCTCTCGTCGTCCAGCAGGCGGCGCGGGTCGCGCGTGGTCAGCGGCACCACGCGCAGCGAGACGCCGGGGGCCTCGCGTTCCACGATCTCGATGAGTGGCGGGATCAGCGTGGCACCCGTGGCGTCGGCCATCGCCAGAACGAAGGTCGTCTGAGCGGACGCCGGGTCAAAGCGCCCGGGGGAAAGTGTCTCCTGCAACTGTGCCAATGCGTGCCGTACGGCGGGCCACAGGGCCAGTGCCCGCGGCGTGGGCTCCACGCCGTGGCCGCGCCGCGTGACCAGCTCGTCGCCCAGCACCTCGCGCAGCCGGCGCAGTGCGTTGCTCACGGCGGGCTGTGTGATGGCCAGTTTCTCGGCGGCGCGGGTCAGGTTGCGCTCGGCCATGACCTCGTCAAAGACGCGCAGCAGATTGAGATCCAGCGTGCGAAAGTTCAATGGCTGCATGCCGCAATCATCACACGGATGAATATGGGTGATTCAACATATAAATTAGACACAAACCAGGGTAAACCCTAGTATTGCTGCACCGCCCGGCAATTTCGCCAACAGTGGCGTACGAGTCGCATCATGACGAAGTTTGTACACATCGATGTTCCTGTCCAGCACCACGGCATTGCACGCATTGAAGAGGCCGCAAGCCATCTGAAGCAAACCGTTGCCCGCTTTGACGGCACCCGCGGCGCAACGTCGCTGCTGCTGGCGGCGCTGGTCGCCGCGCTGCTTGTCGTGGCCAACCAGGTCATGGACACCTGGAACGATGGCCACATGCTGGCCGGCTGGATGGTGATGTGGGTGATCGCTTTCGCGGGAATGGCG
Organism: Diaphorobacter sp. J5-51; assembly: GCF_001023515.1. Lineage (NCBI taxonomy): Bacteria > Pseudomonadati > Pseudomonadota > Betaproteobacteria > Burkholderiales > Comamonadaceae > Diaphorobacter > Diaphorobacter sp. J5-51. The sequence continues at coordinate 11,409 of NZ_JSYI01000054.1, forward strand.
TTGCTGGCGGCACCTGCGCGCAGCGCGGTGCTGGGCCTGCGTGCCGCTGCCAAGGCTTGGTCGGATGCGTACCGGCGTGCGGCAGAGGACGAGCGCACCTGGAATGCCGCACTGCGCGACGCCCGCATCATGGCCGACCTGAGCCGTGCGATGAACGGCATCGCGGTGGACGACCTGCGCCGTTACCGCTGAACGGCCGCGCGGCGACCCCGCGCCAACCGACAACAGGGCACCTTCGGGTGCCCTTTTTGCTATGTGCGCGGCAGCTTCGTCCGGGGCACATTCATGAAAAAACCCCGCGCCACAGATGTGGTCGCGGGGTTGTGTGTGTAGGCCCGGCTGAATTCATGCCGAGCCGAGGCAGGGCGGTCAGGCCGCCAGACGCTTCTCCAGCGCGGCCTTGGTAGCCAGCAGTTCCTGAGGCAGGTGGTAGGCCAGCTTGTCGAAATGCTCGGTGTGCAGCTTCAGTTCTTCGGCCCAGGCAGCCTTGTCGATGCTGGTCACCGTCTTGAACTGCTCGGTGCTGAAGTCCAGGCCGGTCCAGTTGATCTCGGCGTACTGCGGAGCAATGCCGAACATGGTCGGCTCGCCTTGCGCCGTGCCCTCGATGCGGTCCAGCATCCACTTGAGCACGCGCATGTTGTCGCCATAGCCGGGCCAGACGAACTTGCCGTCCTCGCCCTTGCGGAACCAGTTGACGCAGAAGATCTTGGGCAGCTGGTGGCCGGACTCCTCCAGCTTGTGTTCCATGTCGAGCCAGTGCTGGAAGTAGTCGCTCATGTTGTAGCCGCAGAACGGCAGCATGGCGAACGGGTCGCGGCGCACGACGCCCTGCGCACCAAAGGCGGCGGCGGTGGTCTCGGAGCCCATGGTCGCGGCCATGTAAACGCCTTCCATCCAGCTGCGGGCCTCGGTCACCAGCGGCACGGTGGTGGAGCGGCGGCCGCCGAAGATGAAGGCGTCGATGGCCACGCCGGCGGGGTTGTCCCACTCGGGGTCCAGGGCCGGGTTGTTGGTGGCGGCCACCGTGAAGCGCGAATTGGGGTGCGCGGCCTTGGCGCCGGTTTCCTTGGCGATCTGCGGTGTCCAGTCCTTGCCCTGCCAGTCGATGAGGTGGTCCGGGAGCTTGCCGGTGTCCTTCTCCATGCCTTCCCACCATACATCGCCATCGTCGGTGAGGGCGACGTTGGTGAAGATCACGTCCTTGTCCAGCGAACGCATGCAGTTCGGGTTGGTGTGCATGTTGGTGCCGGGGGCCACGCCGAAGTAACCGGCCTCGGGGTTGATGGCGTACATCTTGCCGTCGGCATGGGGCTTGATCCAGGCAATGTCGTCACCGATGGTCGTGACTTTCCAGCCGGCGAAGCCGGCTTCCGGCGGCACCAACATGGAGAAGTTGGTCTTGCCGCAGGCGCTGGGGAAAGCGGCGGCCACGTGGTACTTCTTGCCCTCGGGGTTGGTCACACCCAGGATCAGCATGTGCTCGGCCAGCCAGCCCTGGTCGCGGCCCATGGTCGAGGCGATGCGCAGCGCCAGGCACTTCTTGCCCAGCAGTGCGTTGCCGCCGTAGCCCGAGCCGTAGGACCAGATCTCGCGGGTCTCGGGGTAGTGGACGATGTACTTGACCTGGGGGTTGCAGGGCCAGGACGTGGTGTCCTTCTGGCCTGCGGCCAGCGGGGCGCCCACGGTGTGCATGCAGGGCACGAACTCGCCGTCGGTGCCGAGCACGTCATAGACGGCCTTGCCCATGCGGGTCATCAGCTTCTGGTTCACGGCCACGTAGGCGCTGTCGGTCAGTTCGATGCCAATGTGGGCGATGTGCGAGCCCAGAGGGCCCATGGAGAAGGGCACCACGTACATGGTGCGGCCGGCCATGCAACCGTCAAATAGCGGCTGCAGCGTGGCGCGCATCTCGGCCGGGGCCATCCAGTTGTTGGTCGGGCCGGCGTCTTCCTTTTTCTCCGAGCAGATGTAGGTGCGGTCTTCCACGCGCGCGACGTCCGACGGGTCGGACCACGCGAGGTAGCTGCCCGGGCGCTTGGCGGGGTTCAGCTTCTTGAACGTGCCGGCGTCCACCAGTTGCTGACACAACTGCTCGTACTCCTGCTGCGAACCGTCGCACCAGTGGATGCGGGCGGGCTTGCACAGCGCGGCCATTTCGGCCACCCAGGCGATCAGCTTGGCGTTCTTGACGTATGCGGGCGCCTGGATGTCCAGGACGGGCATGGTGGGTGCGTTCATCGGGAAGGCTTCTTTGAAGTTGAAAAACAGTCTTTTCAAAGGAAGCGAACCGGGTCACGACGCACAGGCCCGCGCTGAACCGATCTGCGCGCTGCCTTTGAAAAAACCGCTGGGACTCAGTCGGCTGGCGAAACGGGGGTACCGCGGTGGCACCCCTGCACAGGTCGGCTGGGGTGACGATTTTATGAAGACGCCCCCGATTTGTCTGTCGGACAGGGGGTTAAATCATGCAAAAAACACATGACGTTATGCGTGTCATGGCGTCGGTGCAAAACGCGATCACCAAAAAACAAAGCCCCGCAGAGGCGGGGCTGGGTGGCGAGCGGGCGGTGCGTTCAGGCCATGTACACCGCAATGAAGGCCAGCAGGAAGATCATGGCCGCACCCACCGCAGGGATCACGACGGGAATCAGATGCACCACGGACTCGGCGGCATCGGTGGCCGTGGCGGCCTCGACGTCGGCGGCGTTGGGGGCGATGGGGTGGTCATGGGCCATGGGTTCGGTCTCCTGTGGGGTCTGGTGCCTTGATGGGGGACAAGTGTAGCCACAACGCCCCCGCGCGTGCACGGGCCTTACCCGCACGCGCGTGCGGCATGGCGCTCTCAGCGCAACTCGGCTTCCATCTGCACGGCGCGCAGCAGGTCCAGCACCTGCTGGATGTGGGCCTTGCCGCGCGTTTGCAGCACCAGTTCGATCTCCACGTTCTGCGCGGCCAGCACGGTGAAGGCGCGCTGGTGGTGCACCTCTTCGATGTTAGCGCCCGCTTCGGCCACGAGGGCGGTGATGCGGGCGAGCACGCCGGGCACGTCGCGTGCGCTGACCATGATGCGCGCCAACCGGCCGGAGCGCACCATGCCGCGCTCGATGATGGCCGCCAGCAGCAGCGGGTCGATGTTGCCGCCGCTGAGCACCAGCCCCACCTTCTTGCCGCGAAAGCGCTCGGGGTGGCGCACCAGCGCGGCCAGCCCGGCGGCCCCCGCGCCTTCCACCAGCGTCTTTTCGATCTCCAGCAGCATCAGCACCGCCTGCTCGATGTCGCCTTCGTCCACCAGCAGCAGGTCATCCACCAGCCGGCCAATGACCTCCTGCGTCATCTTTCCGGGCTGGCCCACGGCGATGCCCTCGGCGATGGTTGACGCGCCCTGCGCGTGGTGCGTGCCCTTGATGGCATTCACCATGGCCGGGAAGCGCGCCGTCTGCACGCCGATGATCTCCAGGTTCGGCTTGATGGCCCGCGCCGCCGTTGCCATGCCGGCCAGCAGCCCGCCGCCGCCCACCGAAACCACCAGCGCATCCAGGTCGGGCTGGGCGGCCAGCATCTCCAGCACCAGCGTGCCCTGGCCGGCGGCCACGGCCTCGTCGTCGTAGGGGTGCACGAAGGTCAGGCCCTGCTGCTCCGCCAACTGGTAGGCGTGCTGGCGGGCTTCCTCCAGCGTGTCGCCGTGCAGCACCACCTCGGCACCAAAGCCGCGCGTGCGCTCCACTTTCACACCGGGGGTGAAGCGCGGCATGACGATCACGGCGCGCAGGCCCAGGCGCTGCGCGTGGTAGGCCACCCCCTGGGCATGGTTGCCCGCGCTCATGGCCACCACGCCGCGCTCGCGTTCTTGGGGAGTGAGCTGGCTCAGCTTGTTGCAGGCGCCGCGTTCCTTGAACGAGGCGGTGAATTGCAGGTTCTCGAACTTGAGGAACACCTGTGCGCCCACGATCTGCGAGAGCGTGCGCGATTCGACGCAGGGGGTTTCGAGTACCTGGCCGCGCAGGCGCTCAGCGGCGTGCTGGATGTCTTGGAAGGTCAGCATGGTGCATTGTGGCGCAGCGCGCCAGGTGAAGCAGTTTTGCTATTGTAAAAATAGCTGCTTGCGCTTGGTGGACGAGCGCTAGAAGCCGTTTTTCTCTGAAGGCCCCGTCCACTATCCCGGAAACGCGCGCGCCAGAACCGCCGCCACATCCAGGCCGCGCGTGTCGATGGCGCCCGCCACGCGGCCGGCCCCGCTGTCCGCCAGCCGCGTGGCGACGAACGCATCGGCCACGGCCGCGGGGGCCTGCTGGCGCAGCAGGCAGGCCTGGGCCAGCAGCACCAGGCGCTGGGTCAGCACGCGGCCCAGGCCTTCCAACTGCTCAGCCGGTGTGGCCAACAGGGCCTGCAGCTCGCGCGCGGCAGCGGCAATGCGCGGCTCGCCCTGCGCCGCGGCGTGCAGCTCGGTCAGCAAAGCGTGTGCTGCTTCGGGCTCGCGCTGCAGGGCGCGCAGCACGTCCAGGCACATCACGTTGCCCGAGCCTTCCCAGATGGAGTTGACGGGCGCCTCGCGGAACAGGCGCGCCATCACGCCGTCCTCCACATAGCCATTACCGCCCAGCACCTCCATGGCCTCGCCGGTCAGCTCCACCGCGCGCTTGCAGACCCAGAACTTGGCGGCCGGCGTCATCACGCGCTTCCAGGCACGCTGGGCGGGCGTGCCGTCGTCCTCGTACGCCTGGGCCAGTCGCATGGCCAGGTGCAGCGCGGCCTCGCTCTCCAGCGCCAGGTCGGCCAGCACGGCGCGCATCAACGGCTGCTCGGCCAGGGCCTTGCCGAAGGCGTGGCGCCGGCGCGCGTAATGGATGGCCTGCACGGTGGCCTGGCGCAGGATGGCGGCGCTGCCCACCACGCAGTTCAGGCGCGTGTAGCTGGCCATCTCGATGATGGTGGGGATGCCCCGGCCTTCCTCGCCCATGAGCAGGCCCCAGGCGTCCTCGAACTCCACCTCGCTGCTGGCGTTGCTGCGGTTGCCCACCTTGTCCTTCAGGCGCTGCACGCGCACGGCGTTGCGGCTGCCGTCCGGGCGCCAGCGCGGCACGTAGAAGCAGGCCAGGTTGGAAGATGATTGGCCGCCCTCGCCGGTGCGCGCCACCACCAGGTGCGCGTCGCACTGCGGCGCCGAGAAGAACCACTTGTGTCCGCGCAGCCGGTATTCGCCGCCGCGCCCGCCCGTGCCGATGGGTGTCGCCACGGTGGTGTTGGCGCGCACGTCCGACCCGCCCTGCTTCTCGGTCATGCCCATGCCCAGCCAGATGCTGGCCTTGTCCGCCACGGGCAGGTCGCGCGGGTCGTAGGCGGTGCTGTAGAGCCGGGACTGCAGCGACTGCCACAGCGCGGGCTCCTTGCGCAGCAGCGGGATGGCGGCCTGCGTCATCGTGGCGGGGCACAGCGTGCCCTGTTCCACCTGGCCGTGCAGGTAAAAGCCCGCCGCCCATGCGGCCCAGCGGCCCGGTCGCTCGTCCTGGAAGGGCCGGGAGATCAGCCCCTCGCCGCGGTACAGCGCCAGGAGCTGGTGCCACGCGGGGTGGAACTCCAGCGCGTCGATGCGCTGCCCGCGCGTGTCAAAGCGCTGCAACTGCGGCGTGTGGCGGTTGGCCTGCTCGGCCAGGGCGTAGGTCTCGGCCATGCCCAGCCGTGCGGCGTAGGCGTCGAGCGCCGGGTGCGCCCAGCCGGCGCCCGCACGCTCCAGCGCCTCGCACAGCGCTGCGTCGGTGGCCAGCGGGTGGTAGTCGCTCAGCTCGGGGTATTGGTTGAAGACCTGGTGGGTGGTCCAGTCCATGGTGCGTGGCCTCCGTGTTGTCGTGGGACCAGTCTAGGAGCCTTGCGCCGTCCGGGTAAGAGGGTGAGCGCGGAAGAGGGCGACGTTCAAAGCCAAATAGGCCCATAGCGCCCAACTGGCAAGCGCGAACAGCTATGAAAACAGGAGTTCTCTCAGCGCAGCACGCGGCAGTTGCCGAACTCGCAGCGGATCGCCAGCGCGTCGCCGTTGCTGCACGGCACGCTGTAGGTCTCAAAGCCCGGCCCCTTGGCGGCGAGCGCGGCCACGGGCTGGGCATGGCAGGCTTGCTCGCGTGCCAGGCGCTCGGCGCTGTAGGCATCGGCGCCCGTTGGCCGCGGGGGCGCCTCCGGTGCCACGGGCACGGACGGCGCCGCGCCCGGCTGCGGCCCGGCCACTGCCAGCGGGCTGATGCGGTGGCCCCGCACGGCCATGCAGTGCGCGACCAGCTGGCGCCGCCGCTCCAGCGCCTGCAGTCCCTGCGAGCCGCCCGCGAGTGCGCCGCCCGTGAGAGCCCAGTCGCGCACGCCGGTGTCGCTGCGCCCGAGTCCCCAGGCGAGAAACGCCGCCACCAGCGCGCCCTGGACCACGGCGTCCAGCGTCTCGCTGAGCACGCCCACCTGCTGCGCGCGGTCGCGGCAGTCCTGCAGGTCGGCGTCGTAACGGGCGCGCGCATCGAGGGCGGGGTCGGGCGCCACCGGGGGCGGGGGTGGCGTGGCGCAGCCGGTGACGGCAAGGCACGCGGCCACGCACAGGGCCAGCGTGGCGGTGGCCCGGCGGGGAGTTGCCGGGAAAGAAGTGCGGGGGCTAGGTTGCATGTCGCCGGGTCCTCTCAGTCGGTGGCTGGGCGCATGCGGCGGGCGCTCTAGGCGGCTTCGGTCTGGAACAGCCGGCGCGTACCCACCGGCGCCACGGCGCGCGCAATGGCGCCGATGTGGTCCGGCGTGGTGCCGCAGCAGCCGCCCACGATGTTGACCAGGCCCTCGGCGGCGAATTCGTGCACCAGGCGGCTGGTGACCTCGGGCGTCTCGTCGAAGCCCGTGTCGCTCATCGGGTTGGGCAGGCCCGCGTTGGGGTAGCAGCTGATGAAGGTGTCTGGCGCGGCCTTGGCCAGTTCCTGGATGTAGGGGCGCATCAGCGTGGCGCCCAGTGCGCAGTTCAGGCCCACCGACAGCGGGTGCGCATGGCGCACGCTGTGCCAGAAAGCGGTCACGGTCTGGCCGCTCAGGATGCGGCCCGAGGCGTCGGTGACGGTGCCGCTGATCATGATCGGCAGCACCTGGCCGGTCTGCTCGAAGGCCTCGTCCACGGCGAACAGCGCGGCCTTGGCGTTGAGGGTGTCGAAGATGGTCTCGACCAGGATCACGTCGGCACCCCCCTCGATGAGCGCCAGGGTCTGCTCCAGGTAGGCCGCGCGCAACTGCTCGAAGGTGATGTTGCGCGCGCCGGGGTCGTTCACGTCGGGGCTGATGCTGGCGGTCTTGGGCGTGGGGCCGAGGGCACCGGCGACGAAGCGCGGCTTGTCGGGCGTGCTGAATTTGTCGCAGGCCGCGCGCGCGAGCTTGGCGCTCTCCAGGTTCATCTCGTAGGCCAGCTCGGCTAGCCCATAGTCGTCCTGCGCGATCGAGGTCGCGCCGAAGGTGTTGGTCTCGATCAGGTCGGCGCCGGCCGCGAGATACCCTTCATGGATGTCGCGGATCACGTCGGGGCGCGTGAGGCTCAGCAGCTCGTTATTGCCCTTCACGTCGCGCGCAAAGTCCTTGAAGCGCTCGCCCCGGTACTGCGCCTCGGTCAGCTTGAAGCGCTGGATCATCGTGCCCATGGCGCCGTCGAGGATGGCGATGCGTTGTTCCAGGATGGCGGGCAGCGCTTGCGCGCGGGTGTAGTGGGGCAGGGTCATGGGGCCGATTGTAGGAAGCCGGCGCCGCCCGCGGTGGCGGGCGCACAATAACGGGCTTTGCGCCATGGTGGGGCCCTCCGCATGGCCGCGTTTTATAGGCCAAAAGTGCCTTTGGCGCTTATCCAATAAGCGCTGACAGCTATCAAAAAGAGAGTCCACCGGTTTGTCCCCCGCGCATTTCGTCCTGCACGACGTCTTTGGCTACGAGCAGTTCCGTGGCCCGCAGCAGGCCATCATCGACCACGTGATCGCCGGCGGCGACGCGCTGGTGCTCATGCCCACGGGCGGCGGCAAGAGCCTGTGCTACCAGGTGCCTGCCATCGTGCGCCAGCGGCAGGGCCAGGGCGTGACCATCGTGGTGTCGCCGCTGATCGCGCTGATGCACGACCAGGTGGGCGCGCTGCACGAGGCGGGCGTGGAGGCAGCCTTCCTCAACTCCACGCTGGACTGGCAGCAGACGCAGGACGTGGAGCGGCGCCTGGCGCGCGGCGAGATCACGCTGCTGTACGCCGCGCCCGAGCGCGTGACCACCGACCGCTTTCTCACGCTGCTGGACGGTCTGCATGCGCGCGGGCAACTGGGGCTGTTCGCCATCGACGAGGCGCACTGCGTGAGCCAGTGGGGCCACGACTTCCGGCCCGAGTACCGCCAGCTCGCGGTGCTGCACGAGCGCTATGCGGGCGTGCCGCGCATCGCCCTCACGGCCACGGCCGACGCGGTCACGCGCGAGGACATCGTGCAGGGCCTGCGGCTGCAGCAGGCGCGGCAGTTCGTCAGCAGCTTCGACCGGCCCAACATCCGCTACCGCATCGAGGAAAAGAAGGAGCCGCTCACGCAGCTCATGCGCTTCATCGACCGCGAGCACCTGGGCGAGGCCGGCGTGGTCTATTGCCAGTCCCGCAAGCGCGTGGAGGAACTGGCCCAGGCGCTGTGCGATGCGGGCCTGACGGCGCTGCCCTACCACGCGGGCCTGCCCGCCGAGGTGCGCCAGCAGAACCAGGACCGCTTCCTGCGCGAGGACGGCATCGTGATGGTGGCCACCATCGCCTTCGGCATGGGCATCGACAAGCCCGACGTGCGCTTTGTCGCCCATGTGGACATGCCCAAGAACATTGAGGGCTACTACCAGGAGACGGGCCGCGCGGGCCGCGACGGTCTGCCCGCCGACGCCTGGATGGCCTACGGCCTGCAGGACGTGGTGAACCAGCGCCGCATGATCGACGAGAGCCCCGCGGGCGAAGAGTTCAAGGCCGTGATGCGCGGCAAGCTGGATGCGCTGCTGGCCCTGGCCGAGGCCACGGACTGCCGGCGCGTGCGGCTGCTGGGCTACTTCGGCGAGGCGTCCGAACCCTGCGGCAATTGCGACAACTGCCTGAATCCGCCGGCCGTGTGGGACGGCACGGATGCCGCGCGCAAGCTCCTGTCCACCATCTACCGCGTGCACGAGGCCAGCGGCCTGACCTTCGGCACGGGCCACATCATGGACATCCTGCGCGGCAAGGCCACGGACAAGGTCCAGCAGTTCGGCCATGAAAAACTCTCCACCTTCGGCCTGGGCGCACAGTATTCCGAAGCGCAGCTGCGCGGCGTGCTGCGCCAGTTGCTGGCCGCCGGCGCCGTGGGGCTGCACAAGGTCACGACCGAGGGCGGCCACAGCTTTGACACGCTGGCGCTGACCGAGGGTTCGCGTCCCGTGCTGCGTGGCGAGCAGAGCGTGCTGCTGCGCGAGGCCACGGCCGCAGCCGGGCCCAAGAAGCCGCGCCGCGGCAGCGCCCCGCCGGTGGCAGCGGCCAACCTGGGACAGGATGCCCAGGTGCGTTTCATCAACCTTAAGGCCTGGCGCGCCGAGGTGGCGCGCGAGCACAACCTGCCGGCCTACGTGATCTTCCACGACGCCACGCTGGCCGCCATTGCCGAGCGCAACCCGTCCACGCTAGAGGATCTGCAGGGCATCAGCGGCATGGGTGCGAAAAAGCTGGAGGCGTACGGCGCCGAAGTGCTGCGGGTGTGCGGCGCCGGGGCCGCGGCCGGCTGATCAGGCGCACCGCAGGCTGGTGGGCAGCGGCCACTGCGTGGGCGGCGCCGTCCGGGCCCAGGGCACGCTGGCGGGCGTGCTGCATTCCTGCAGCACCCATTGGCGCACGCCTTGTGCGGCCAGGTCTTCGGCCAGCGCCTGCAGGGCCGCCGTGTCGAACAGTCCCGCGTGCCAGGTGGTGCGGCACTCGTAGTCCACGCCGCTGGCCTGCACGCAGCGCAGCGACTCCCAGGCGCGGTCGCCACTGCCCGGCGTGCGGGTGATGGCGTCGTAATGTGCCGGCGGCCCCTTGATGTCCAGGCCCACCCAGTCCAGCAGCGGCAACAGGGCCTGCAGCCGCTCGGGGTACATGCCGGCCGTGTGCAGGCCGGTGGCAAAGCCCAGGGCGCGTACGCGCGCGAGGGCGTCGGGCAGGGCGGCCTGCAGCGTGGGCTCGCCGCCCGAGAACACCACGCCGTCCAGCAGGCCGCGGCGCGTGTGCAGCAGTTGCTCCACTTCGCTCCAGCGGTGCGGCGCGGGTGCGGCCGCGTCCAGCAGCCCGGCGTTGTGGCAATAGCCGCAGCGCCAGGGGCAGCCCTGGCAGAACACCACGGCGGCCAGCCTGCCGGGAAAGTCGATGGTGGTCAGCGGTGTCAACCCGCCAATGCGCAGGCGGGGAGTGGATACAGACGGCTCGCTCACGGTGTCTATGGCTCACGGCCTATGCCGAGACGCAACCCAAGCCAGGGCCACCGCGCAAGGGCCGCCCCGCCGCGCTGGTGGCGTCCCCCTTCCCGCCTCGCGCAGCGAGGCGAGAGAAGGGGGAAGGCGCGCAGCGCCACAGGGGGTTGCTCATTTCTCGTTGAAGAACTGGCGTTCGTTGTGTTCGCCCTGCTTGCCGGTGTTGAAGCTGGCTACGGGGCGGTGGTAGCCCATGACGCGCGTCCAGACCTCGCAGGGCTGGCGCTCGGCGTCGGTCAGCTGCATGGCGGTGGCCAGGGCGGTGTTCTCGGTGGCGGAAAAGTGGGTCATGACAAACTCCTTGGTTGGTGGTGGAAGAACTTCAAAAACAATAGCTGTTGGCGCTTGTTGCATAAGCGCTAGAGGCTGATTTCATTCAAATCACGCCGCCAGCCGCGCGCGCTTGGCGGCCAGGCGCTCCTCGTCGCAGCGCGGGCAGAACTTGTGCTCGCCGGCCAGGTAGCCGTGCGTGGGGCAGATGGAGAAGGTGGGCGTGACGGTGATGTAGGGCAGGCGGAAGTGGGTGAGCGCCCGTTTCACCAGCTCGCGGCAGGCCGCGCCGCTGGAGATGCGCTCGCCCATGTACAGGTGCAGCACCGTGCCGCCGGTGTACTTGCCCTGCAGCGCCTCTTGCCGCTGCAGCGCCTCGAACGGGTCGTCGGTGAAGCCCACGGGCAGCTGCGACGAGTTGGTGTAGTACGGCTGCGCCTCGGTGCCGGCTTGCAGGATGGCGGGCCAGCGCTTCTTGTCTTCTTTGGCAAAGCGGTAGGTGGTGCCTTCGGCGGGCGTGGCCTCCAGGTTGTAGAGGTGGCCGGTTTCTTCCTGGAACTGCACGATGCGCGCGCGCACATGGTCCAGCAGGCGCAGGGCGAACTGGTGACCCCAGTCGCTGGTGATGTCGTGCGCGCCGCCGGTGAAGTTGCGCACCATCTCGTTGATGCCGTTCACGCCCAGCGTGCTGAAGTGGTTGCGCAGCGTGCCCAGGTAGCGCTTGGTGTACGGGAACAGGCCCTGGTCCATCAGGCGCTGGATGAGCTTGCGCTTGACCTCCAGGCTCTGCTTGCCCAGTTCCAGCAGGCGGTCCAGCGCCGCCAGCAGGGCCGCCTCGTCGCCCGCGTGCAGATAGCCCAGGCGTGCGCAGTTGACGGTGACCACGCCCAGGCTGCCGGTCTGCTCGGCGCTGCCGAACAGGCCGTTGCCGCGCTTGAGCAGCTCGCGCAGGTCGAGCTGCAGCCGGCAGCACATGGAGCGCACCATGTTGGGCGACAGCTCGGAATTGATGAAGTTCTGGAAGTACGGCAGGCCGTACTTGGCCGTCATGTCGAACAGGGCGACGGCGTTCTCACTCTCCCACGGAAAATCGGGCGTGATGTTGTAGGTGGGGATGGGGAAGGTGAACACGCGGCCCTTGGCATCGCCCGTGGTCATCACGTCGATGTAGGCGCGGTTGATGACGTCCATCTCGGCCTGCAGCTCGCCGTAGCAAAACGGCATCTCCACGCCGCCGATCACCGGCACCTGCTCGCGCAGATCCTCGGGGCAGGTCCAGTCGAAGGTGAGGTTGGTGAACGGCGTCTGTGTGCCCCAGCGCGAGGGCACGTTGAGGTTGTAGACCAGCTCCTGGATGCACTGGCGCACGGCGGCGTAGTCCATGCCGTCCTTGCGCACGAAGGGCGCCATGTAGGTGTCGAAGGACGAAAACGCCTGCGCACCCGCCCACTCGTTCTGCAGCGTGCCGAGGAAGTTGACGATCTGCCCCACGGCGGAGCTCATGTGCTTCGGGGGCCCCGCCTCCACCTTGCCCGGCACGCCGTTCAGCCCCTCGTGCAGCAGCGTGCGCAGCGACCAGCCCGCGCAGTAGCCGCTGAGCATGTCGAGGTCGTGGATGTGGATGTCGCCATTGCGGTGCGCCTCGCCGATCTCGGGTGCGTAGACGTGCGAGAGCCAGTAGTTCGCCGTCACCTTGCCTGCCACGTTCAGGATCAGCCCGCCCAGCGAGTAGCCCTGGTTGGCGTTGGCGTTCACACGCCAATCGGCGCGCGTGAGGTACTCGTTGATGGAGCTTTCCACATGCACCAGCGTCTGCCGGTCGGCGCGCAGGGTGGCGTGGCGCTGGCGGTAGGCCATGTAGGCGCGCGCGGTCTGCAGATGGTTGGCGGCGATCAGCGTCTGCTCCACCACGTCCTGGATCTGCTCGATGGCCGGTGCCTCGCCATGGAAGCGGTGGATCAGCACCTTGGTGGCCTGCGCCGTGAGCAGACGGGCCTCGTCCTCGCCGAACTCGCCCGTGGCCTGGCCGGCCCGTGCGATGGCCGACTGGATGCGCACAGCATCGAAAGGTGTGCGCTCGCCGTTGCGTTGGATGACGTCGCGCGGCAGGCTGGCGACGATCGGAGATGGTGGTGTCATGGCAACCCTTCAAACACTACATATAGTGTTCACAATACCTATCAAACACTATAGGTAGTTTGATCAGGCACAAACCGCAGGGCAGAAAAGGGCCTGTGCAGAGGGGGGCTGCGGTGCGCGGCTTGTGGCCCGCGCGCCACGGGGTGGGGCCGCAGCAGGCCCGCGCCCGAGAGGCTGGGCGGGGGATCGGGGCGCCGTGGAGGGTTTGACGCCTTTTGGCCTTCTGGCGCTGGAGGGATAAGCGCTGGAAGCTATTAAAACAGTAGCAACCGGGTTGCGTGCGGCGCGACGCGTGTCAGGCCAACTCGACGCCAGCCTGCGCATTGCGCACAAAGGCCTCGAACGCGGCGGGCTCCAGCGGCCGGCTGTACCAGTAGCCTTGCATTTCGTCGCAGCCGCAGGCCTGCAGCAACGCGGCCTGCTCGGCCGTCTCCACGCCTTCGGCAATGGTGGCCATGCGCAGGCTGTGGGCCATCTTGATGATGGCCGTCACGATGGCCTGGTCGCTGGCCTGGTGGGCGAGTTTGCGCACGAAGGACTGGTCGATCTTGAGCTTGTCGATGGCGTAGCGCTTGAGGTAGCTCATGGAGGAATAGCCCGTGCCGAAGTCGTCCAGCGCCACGCGAAAGCCCACCTCATGCAGGCGGCGGATGGTGGTCTCGGCCTGTTCGGGGTTTTTCAGCGCGACGGCCTCGGTCAACTCCACCTCGATGCGCTGGGGCGAAATGTCCATGCGCTGCAGGATGCGCACCAGCTCCTCGACGAAGTGCGGCCGCGCGAACTGCGCAGCCGATACGTTCACCGCCACCACCAGCGGCGGCAGGCCCGCGGCATCCCAGGCGCGCAACTGCTGCGCCACCTGCTCCACCACCCAGAAATCGATGGCCACGATGGAGCCACTTTGCTCGGCGATCGGGATGAACTCGGCCGGAGACACCAGCCCCCAGCGCGGATGGCGCCAGCGCAGCAGGGCCTCGGCGCCTGCCAGTGCGCCGCTGCCCAGCGTGCGCTGGGGCTGGAACACCAGGAACAGCTCGCCGCGGTGCGCCGCGTCCTTGAGGCCAGCGGCCAGCTCCAGCGAACGCTGCGTGTGCGCCTGCATCTCGGGTGCGAAGAAGCGCAGCCCGTTGCGCCCGTCCTGCTTGACGCGGTACATCGCCACTTCCGCGGCGGACGCCAAGGTGCTGGCGGTGCGCGCGTCGTCGGGGTAGACGGCGATGCCGGCCGACGCGCTGACGGATACGGCATGGCCTTGGATCTGCAGTGTGGTCTGCAGCTGCGCCAGCGCATCCTGCGCCAGCAGCGCCACCGCCGCCTGGTCCGCCAGGGGCACGATGGCCGTGAACGCGTCGCCCGAATAGCGCGCCACGGGAATGTGCGGCGCCAGGCAGGCGCGCAGCCGGTTGCCCATCTCCAACAGCAACTCGTCACCGGCCGCGTGGCCCAGGGTTTCGTTCACCAGCTTGAAGTTGTCCAGGTCGAACCACAGCACCGACACCCGTTCGTGGCTGGCGTCGGCGCGGTCGATGGCTTGCGTCAACTGTTCGTCGAAGGCTTTCTTGTTGAGCAGGCCGGTCAGCGTGTCGTAGTTGGAGAGGGCGCGGATGCGCTCCTCCGCCTCGCGCCGCTGCGTGATGTCCTCCATGTGCGCGACGTAATGCGTCACTTCGCCGAACACGTCGCGAACGGGGTAAAGCGAGGCGTTTTCCGTATAGACCTGCCCGTTCTTGCGGCGGTTGATGAGTTCGCCCTGCCAGGGCAGGCCGCGCGGCAGCTTGGTCCACATATCGGCATAGGTGGTCCGCGGCGTCAGTCCCGACTGCAGCACGCGCGGGTTGCGGCCCAGCACCTCTTGTGCGCCGTAGCCGCTGACTTCGCTGAAGGCCTTGTTGACGTAGACGATGCTGGCGTCGATGTCGGTGATGACCACCGGACTGGGGCTCTGGTCCAGCGCCTCCGACAGGCGGTGGATGACGGCCTCCTGGCGGCGCTGGGCCGTGTGCTTCCAGAGGGCGTCGGCCACGGTCTGCAGCGCCTGTGCGTCGCGTGGGTGATAGTCCCGCGCCTTGCCGGCCACGCCCAGCAGCAGGCGCGGCCTGCCGCCTTCCACTACGGGCACGCAAGCCCAGCGGGCCGTCGCGCCGCCCGGTGCGCGCCCAGCCGCCGCATCGTGCGGCGCGTTCGTCACCACGGCGCGGCGTTCGCGCAGGGCGGTTTCCCACGGCGGCATGTCGGGCGGGGCGTTTTCGTGCGAGCAGGCGGCCAGCGAGGTGCCGCGGGCGTCGTCGTGCACGAAGTACAGCACGGCCAGCGCGCTGCCGGTCAGGGTCTGGGCATGCGCCAGGCCGCGGCGCAGCAGGTCTGCCTCGGGCTGGTGGATGTCGTGCTGCTGCAGGTCCAGCAGGACGGCGTTCAGGCCGGCCTCGGAGCGAATGCGCTCCTCGTTCTCCACGGTGGGCGTGATGTCGCGCGACAGCATCAGGAAGGTGTCGGGCTGGCCCGCGACCGCGGATTTGCGGGAGACGGACAGCTCGAAATGCCGCTCGCCCAGGGGCAGCGGCAACGTGATGCGCTGGCCGCGGCTCATGCCCGTGCGTTCAGCCTCCGCCAGTGCCTCGAAACACTGCGCGGCCGCCGCCGGCGGCAGCGCCTCGTCCAGCGTTTTTCCCAGCAACTGGGGCAGCGGGGTCAGGAGCTTGCTGGTCTCGTTGGCGTGCACCGCGAGGTATACCCCCTTGCGGTCCACCTCGAACAGCAGGTCGGGCAGCGTGTTCAGCGTGGCCCGCTGCCGGGCCTCGGCGGCGCGCAGGTCCAGGTACGGGATCTGCACCGTTTCCACGAACAGGCCGCGGTACAGGAAGCCATAGGCCAGGATCTTGTAGAAGTGGCCGGCGACGTTGTACACATCGGTCACGTTGGCGTAGAGCGTGAAGAAGATCTCGCTCATGGCCATGGTGAACGATGCCAGCGCCAGGTGCGACAGACCGAACTCGCGCGCATGGCGCAGTTGCGTGAGGAAGCCCACCCCCGCCAGCACGTACGCGGTTGCCAGCGCGTATTCGAAACGGACCTTGAAGGGCGTGAGCCCTGCCTCGGGCGTGAAGGTGCGGGGCAGCCACTGCGGATGCCCCAGCAGCACGTAGTGCACCGCGCCCACCAGCAGCGCCACCCACAACAGCCCCGCGTAGCGCGAGCGGCGGCCCAGCCATTCATTCCAGCGGTGGGGCCATAACGCGGCCCACAGCAGGGCCAGCGCCGCCAGCGCGCGCGCGGCCAGCCAGAAGTTGATGGCCTTTTCCGGGTCGCTGGGGGTCACGAAGTCCGGCATGCCGGCGTAGGACAGGCTGTGGGTCAGGTCCAGCACCGCCACGCCCAGCAGCCCCAGGCCGAGGACCAGCACCCGCCCATTGGGCCGGTACTTTTGCGTGGCCCAACTGATGCTGAACACCATTGCCGCCACGCCGATGGACACGACCTCCATCGCGGTGTGCAGCGGCAAGTAGCCCGCCATGCCGTGCGCGGCATCCGGCGCGGGCAGGGTCTCCAACAGCCACAGGCTGACCAGCAGCACGGCGAACCAGATGAGGGACTGGCGGAACTCCTGGCGGTGGGCGGGGTGCATCATGTGCGGCGTGGTGGTGGTCGATGCCAGGGGCGCGTGGACGCGGACCCCTGCAAATGTAGGCAGACGTTACATCACGGCAGTGATTGTGCGGGCGATCGCCCCACAAAAACGACAAGCCCGCCGGCAGCCGCGGAGGGGCCCGCGCGACGCAAAAAAAGCCGGCACAAGGCCGGCTGAAAAGCAAGGTGCCCCTAAGGCCTTGCCGATGGAAACGTTTTCGAGCTGCAGCGCTCTACAGGTAAGCGCTTACA
The DNA here is from genome assembly GCF_001023515.1 of Diaphorobacter sp. J5-51. Lineage (NCBI taxonomy): Bacteria > Pseudomonadati > Pseudomonadota > Betaproteobacteria > Burkholderiales > Comamonadaceae > Diaphorobacter > Diaphorobacter sp. J5-51. The sequence continues at coordinate 28,170 of NZ_JSYI01000054.1, forward strand.
GCTATGAAAAATAGAGTGGGCCTTAATGCGCCAGGGCCTCCTCGGCCTCGATGCGCGGGTAGAAGTCGCGGTTTTCCCGCTGCATGCGTTCGTACACATGGCGCAGCACGGTGTTGGCATCTGCACGGAAACCCTCGGCGTCGGTGCGCACGCGCTCCGGCGTGTTCCAGCGCCGTGCGAAGTCCATGTACGCCGCGGCAATCGCCCCCATCTCGCGCTGGAACTGTTCGCCCAGGCGTGCCAGTTCCGCGTCGGCGCCCTGGCGCAGCGCGGGGTACAGCAGGCGGTCCTCGACGGCCAGGTGCAGCTTGATGGTGGAACTCATGGCCACGATGCCCTGCGCAATCGCCGTCGCGTTGTGCTCCACGCCGCTGTGTGCCAGCTGGCGCAGGGTGGCGATCTGGCCCAGGATGTCCCGGTGCTCGTGCTTGAAGCGGTCGATGTTCATGGCGGTTCTTCAAAAGGTCCGAGGGCGGGACCGGGCGCGCCGCGCGGGGCGGCGCACCCGGTATCCGCGGTGCGTCAGCGGTTGGCGCCTGCCAGGGCTCCGGTGCTCGGGGCGGCCGGGGCGCGGGGGGCGAACAGCACGCCGCTCACCACCTGCCAGGTCACGCACAGGGCGCCGGTGATGAACACCAGGTCACCGAAGGTGCGCACCCAGCGCAGGGTCTCCAGGAACGGCTGCTGCAGGAACTCCTCGCTGCGCGCGTACCACAGGCCGTGGGTCACGCTGGCGTGGAACTGGAACAGGCCGATCGGCAGCAGGCTGGTGGAAATCATCAGCACCAGGCCGGCGTTGAGCCACCAGAAGCCTGTCTTCATCAGGCGTTCGTTGAACTGCATCTGCGGACGCACGTAGCGCAGGATCAGCAGCGTGAAGCCCAGGGCCAGGAAGCCATAGACCCCGAACAGTGCGGCGTGGGCATGCACCGGCGTAGTGTTCAGGCCCTGGATGTAGTACAGCGAGATCGGCGGGTTGATCATGAAGCCGAAGACGCCGGCGCCCAGCATGTTCCAGAAGGCCACGGCGACGAAGCACATCAGCGGCCAGCGCAGCTTGGCCATCCATGGGGCCTTGTGCTGCAGGCTCCAGTGTTCCCAGGCCTCATGGCCCAGCACCACCAGCGGCACCACTTCCAGCGCGCTGAAGGAGGCACCCACGGCCATCACCGGAGTGGTGGTGCCCGAGAAGTACAGGTGGTGGAAGGTGCCGGGCACGCCGCCCAGCATGAAGAGGGACGCTGAGGCCAGGCTGGCGGCCGTGGCCATGCGGTAGGACACCAGGCCCAGGGTCGAGAAGATGAAGGCCAGTGCCGTGGTGGCGAACACTTCAAAGAAGCCTTCCACCCACAGGTGCACCACCCACCAGCGCCAGTACTCCATCACCGAGATGTGCGTGCGCTCGCCGTAGAACAGGCCGGTACCGTAGAACAGGCCGATACACACCACCGAGCAGGTCAGGAGCGCCAGCAGGTTCTTGTCCTGGCCGTTGGGAGCCAGCAGCACGGGGAAGATGGCGCGCGCCATCAGCACCAGCCAGAAGGCGATGCCGGCGAACTTGGCCGTTTGCCAGAGGCGGCCCAGTTCCACGTACTCATAGCCCTGGTGGCCCAGCCAGAAGCTCCACTCCTGGGGCATGACATGGGCGATGGCCAGGTAGTTGCCGACGAAGGAGCCCACGCAGACCACGACCAGCGCCCAGAACAGCACGTCCACGCCGAGCTTCTGGTACTTGGGGTCCTTGCCGCCGTTGATCACCGGGGCCAGGAACAGGCCGGCGGCCAGGAAGCCCGTGGCGATCCAGAACAGCGCGGCCTGGATGTGCCAGGTGCGCGTGAGCGCGTAGGGGAACCACTGCGAGAGGTCGATGCCGTAGAAGGTCTGGCCTTCGAGCGTGTAGTGCGCGGTGAAGCCGCCGATGAACACCTGGAACACGAACAGCGCCACGACCAGGAACAGGTACTTGCCCAGGGCGCGCTGCGAGGGCGTCAGGGCCACGCGCGTGAGCGGGTCATGGGCCGGAGGAACGGGGTCCTGCTCGTCATGCTTGCGCAGGAACGCCCAGCCCCACACCAGGAAACCCACGCCGGCCATCATGATGACCACGCTCATGACCGACCAGACCATGTTCTCGCCCGTGGGCTGGTTGCCGATCAGGGGCTCGTGCGGCCAGTTGTTGGTGTAGGTGGCGCCGTTGCCGCCGCCCAGGTCGGCGGAGCGCTCGGTGGAGGCGGCCCAGGAGGTCCAGAAGAAGAAGCCGGCCATCTGCGCGCGGCGCTCGGCGCTGGGCAGGGTGTTCTCCTTCATGGCGTAGCTCTCGCGCGTCTTCTGCAACGAGGGGTCGTTGCTGAACAGCTTGTCGTAGTACTGGGCGGTCATGGCGATGGCCTCGGCGCGCAGCGGCGAGATCACCATCGTGTCCTTGGCCTTGTCGTAGGTGTTGGTGCGGTACTCGGTCTTGAGCCGGTCACGCAGCACTGCCTGTTGGCCCACGTCCAGATCGGCAAACGCCTTGCCATGGTCCTTCTGCGCGGCCAGTTCGAGCCAGGCTGTCAGCTCGCGGTGCAGCCAGTCGGCCGTCCAGTCGGGCGCCTGGTAGGCACCGTGGCCCAGGATGGAGCCGAGCTGCATGCCGCCCACCGACTGCCAGGCGGTCTGGCCGTCGAGGATGCCGTCCTTGGTGTAGAGCGGCTTGTCGCTGCCCTGCACCAGCACCTGCCCCGGGATCGGCGGCGCGGTGCGGTAGACCTCTGCGCCGTAGAAGCCCAGCAGGCTGAAGGTGACAATCAACACGCCTATCAGCGTGTACCAATACTTGGCGTACTTACCCATGTTGGGCCTCCGTCATTGTGTTTATCAAGCGGTGCAGCGGGGCGAAGGGTGGGGGGACTTTCCTTGCGCCCTCGCAAGGGTGCGCGGGCCGGGCCCTGCACACCGTGGGGGAGGGGGAGTAACGATGCATGGTCGAACAGTCGCGGTAAGAGATGCCTGCCCTCTCGCAATCCCTGGGCCAGCGGCGCTGCCATGGAAAATCAAGGGTTTACACCATCGTGGGTAAAATAGACCCATATCAATTTGGGTAAAAAACACCTTTAAAGGGTTTTTATGACCATTGTTGAGGCATCGCATGCGGCCGCCACCTCTGCCCTGCTGCTGTGCGCCGACCTGGGGGCCGAGCTGCCCCAGGCCGTGCGCCTGCAGCGCTTGGTGGATCTGCTGCGCACGCAGTTCGGCTGCGGGGCCGTGGCCCTGCTGCGACTGGAGGAGGAGCGTCTGCGCCCCGTGGCCGTCACCGGGCTGGTGAGCGACGCCCTGGGCCGGCGTTTTGCCGTAGGCCAGCACCCACGGCTGGCGGCCATCCTCACGCGGCGCGAGGTGACCTGCTTCGAGCACGACAGCCAGTTGCCCGACCCCTACGACGGCCTGCTCGACACCCTGGTGGGCGAGCCGCTGCCCGTGCACGACTGCATGGGCGTGGCCCTGCACGTGGAGGGGCGGCCCTGGGGCGTGCTCACGCTGGATGCCCTGGCCACCGGCACTTTCGGACCCGCCGCGCGCCAGCGGCTGGGCCAGTGGGTGCCGCTGGTGGAGGCCGTGGTGCGCGTGGCGCGGCTGGAGCAGGAACTGCGCACCCTGCGCATGGCCGCGACCGGCCCGGCCGAAGGCGACCTGGCCCTGGCGACGCCCGAGCGCGGCGGCGCCGGCGAGCTGGAGATCGTGGGCGAGAGCCCGGCGCTCAAGCGGCTGCTGCATGAGCTGAGCGTGGTGGCCGCGTCCGAGCTGCCCGTGCTGCTGCTGGGCGAGACCGGCGTGGGCAAGGAGCTGTTCGCGCGGCTGCTGCACCACCAGTCGCCGCGGCGCGCGCGACCGCTGGTGCATGTGAACTGCGCGGCGTTGCCCGAGTCTCTGGCCGAGAGCGAGCTGTTCGGCCACGTGCGCGGCGCGTTCTCGGGCGCGGTGAGTGACCGCGCGGGCCGCTTCGAGGCCGCCGAGGGCGGCACGCTGTTCCTGGACGAGGTGGGGGAGCTGCCCCTGTCCGTGCAGGCCAAGCTGTTGCGCACGCTGCAAAACGGCGAGATCCAGCGCCTGGGCGCCGACCGCCCGCGCAGCGTGCACGTGCGCGTGATTGCGGCGACCAACCGCAACCTGCGCGAGCAGGTGGCCAGCGGGGCCTTCCGCGCCGACCTGTACCACCGCCTCTCGGTCTACCCCGTGCCCATTCCCCCGCTGCGCGAGCGGGGCAACGACGTGCTGGTGCTGGCCGGCCGCTTTTTGGAGCTCAACCGCGCCCGCCTGGGGCTGCGCAGCCTGCGCCTGTCGCCTGACGCGCAGGCCGCGCTGCGCCGCTACCGCTGGCCGGGCAACGTGCGCGAGTTGGAACACGTGATCAGCCGCGCCGCGCTCAAGGCCCTGAGCCGCGGCGTGGACCGCAACGAGATCGTCACGCTGGAGGCCGGCCTGCTGGACCTGGACGCGCTGGACGAACCCGTGGCCACGCCCCGCAGCGATACCCCCATGGCACCCGCGGCAGGCGGCGCCTTGTCGTTGGCCGCGCCCACGGGCACGCTGCGTGACGCGGTGGATGCCTGCCAGCGCCAGGTCCTGAATGCCGCTCTGGTGGCGCATGGCGGCAACTGGGCGCAGGCCGCGCGCACGCTGGACGTGGACCCCAGCAACCTGCACAAGCTCGCGCGGCGGCTGGGCCTCAAAGGATGAGGCTCCGCGCGGGGTTTTGAAACAAAATTGCCACTAGCGCTTATCCAGCAAGCGGTAGAAGCTATTAATTGAGTAGCAAAAAGCCTCCCCTCGGGAGGCCGCCACCGTTGGCGCGGGGCTCGCGCTCTGCGACACTGGGGCGCCATGGCCTCCTCCATCGACCCGCCCCGTCCGCCGCTGGCACCCGCCGTGCGCGTGCTGGCCGAGGCTGCGCTGCAGCGGCAGAACTGGCTGCTGGCCGCGCCGGCAGCGCCCACCCCGGCGGGGGCCGCGCCAGCAGGCTCCGCGCCGACCGACGCTCCCCCTGTGCCGTTTTCGCCAAACCTGCTGCCGCCGGCGCTGCCCCCCATCCCTGCCGAGCCGGCAGGCCGTGAGCGGGTAAGCCTTTCCGATCAGGCACGCCAGGGCCTGCAGGCGATGGCTGGCGGCGCGGTTGCACCGTCCAGGGCAGCGGCCGCATCCCACGGGCCTGCGGCTCTTTCCGCCGATGCCGTGGCGGACGAGGGCGCTTCTGCGCGCGCCGCGGCCATCCCTGCGCCGTGGCCTGCCCAGGGTGTGGGGGCGCCGCTGCTGCGGCTGTTGAATACGCTGGTGCAGCAACTCGGCCCGGCAGGCGGCGCGGCGCCGCGTGTGCTGGCGGCCCAGCCGTGGCCCGCCGGTACCGACCCGGCGGCCGGCGGCACCGGACTGCCGGCTTTGCAGATTGCGCGCGTGGCGCAAGGCATGGTGTACACGCCCGACGGTGCGCGCGGCTTCACGCTCACGCTGCGCCTGCCTGCTGCCGCAATGCCTGCGCTGCCGTCTGCGCCCACCGCGCCAGCGGCCCTGTCGGTGGGCTTTGCCGGACCGCCACAGGCGCTGGCGCCCGGACTGTTCGCGCTGGTGCTGCAAGGCCCGGGCGCCGCGGGCCAGCGCACCAGCGGGTGGCTGTCGCTGGACCTGGCGCCGGCGCCCGGTGCGGCCGCCGTGGTGTACGGGCGCGACCCGCTGCAGGCGCGCACCGACCCCTGGCTGGCCCTGGCCGCGCTGCAGGCCAGCGGCCAGTCGCGTGTGCAAGAACACGACCGTGCGGCCGAGCCCCCCTGCAGCGCGCCCGGCTGCCCCTACGAAGGCCGCGCACCCTGCGTGCAGCCCTTCTGCCTGGCGCTGCGCGTGCAGCCGGCGCCGCTTGCGGCACCGACGGGGCCTGGCTAGGGCGAAACACCCGATTCCCTTGCCATCGCGACCGCGCCAGCATGGCGCACGACCGTAACCCTTGCCCTCTGGAGTCTTGCCCATGGCCGTCAGCGTTTTCGACTTGTTCAAGATCGGCATCGGGCCGTCCAGTTCGCACACCGTGGGGCCCATGCGCGCTGCACGGCTGTTCGCGCAGCGGCTGGCGCGCGAGGGGGTGCTGGCGCATGTGGCGCGCGTGCGCAGCACGCTCTACGGCTCGCTGGGCGCCACGGGGCGCGGGCACGCGAGCGACCGCGCCGTGCTGCTGGGCCTGGCCGGCCATGCGCCGGACACCGTGAAGGTGGACGCCATCGAGCCGCTCATCGCCCGCATCCGCAGCCGGCGCCGCCTGCCGCTGGCCGACGGCCCCGAAGTGGCATTCGACGAGGCCGCCGACCTGCTGCTGGTGCCCGACGTCACGCTGCCACTGCACGCCAACGGCATGCGTTTCGAGGCTTTCGATGCGGCGGGCGGCACGCTGGCCGCACAGGTGTACTACTCGGTGGGCGGCGGCTTCATCGTGAGCGAGGAGGCGGCCGCCGACGCACAGCGCCAGGCCGCCATCGCGCCCGATACCGAGGTGCTGCCGCTGCCCTTTCACAGTGGCGAACAGCTGCTGGCGCAGGCCGCGGCGCAGGGCGGCTCGATCGCGCAGGTGATGCGCCTGAACGAACGCCACTGGCGCACCGACGCCGAGATCGACGCCGGCCTGCTCGCCATCTGGCGCGCCATGCAGGACTGCGTGGCGCGCGGCTGCAGCGTGGGCGGCGTGCTGCCCGGCGGCTTCCAGGTGCGCCGGCGTGCGCCCGCGCTGCACCAGGCGCTGCAGAACGCGCCCGACACCCAGCAGGACCCGCTGCAGGTGATCGACTGGGTGAACCTGTTCGCCCTGGCCGTGAACGAGGAGAACGCCGCCGGCGGGCGCGTGGTCACGGCCCCCACCAATGGCGCGGCGGGCATCGTGCCGGCGGTGCTGCATTACTACTGGCGCTTCATTCCCGGCGCTACCGAGGCTGGCGTGGTCGACTTCCTGCTCACGGCTGGCGCCATCGGCATCCTGTGCAAGGAGAACGCCTCCATCTCGGGCGCCGAGGTCGGTTGCCAGGGCGAGGTGGGGGTGGCCTGCTCCATGGCCGCGGCGGGCCTGTGCGCCGTGCTGGGCGGCACGCCCGCGCAGGTGGAGAACGCTGCCGAGATCGGCATGGAGCACCACCTGGGCCTGACCTGCGACCCGGTGGGCGGGCTGGTGCAGATCCCGTGCATCGAGCGCAACGCCCTGGCTTCGGTGAAGGCCATCAACGCCGCGCGCATGGCGCTGCATGGCGACGGGACGCACCATGTGAGCCTGGACCAGGTCATCAAGACCATGCGCGAGACCGGCGCGGACATGATGACCAAGTACAAGGAGACTTCGCGCGGCGGCCTCGCGGTGAACATCGTGGAGTGCTGACGCGCTACGACCCGTAGCGCCCTGTTTCCCATACCTTTTCGCTTTCCATCTGACCCGCATGCACAACCCCGCTTCGCCCACCGATACCCTCCTGCCCGCCCTGGCGCGGCCCGCCATCCAGAGCCTGGGCGGATCGCTGATCCGCGAAGTCGCCAACACCGGCATGGGGCGCGCGGACGTGCTGCCCTTCTGGTTTGGCGAGTCCGATCAGCCCACGCCGCAGTTCATCCGGGATGCGGCGGCGCAGTCGCTCGCTTCGGGCGAGACCTTCTATTCGCAGAATCTGGGCCGGCCCTACCTGCGCGAGGCCATCGCGCAATATCTGTCGGACCTGCACGGACGCGAGGTGTCCGCCCAGCGCATCGGCGCTGTGGCTTCGGGCGATACCGGGCTGATGCTTACCTGCCAGATGCTGCTGTCACCGGGCGACCGCGTGGTGGCCGTCACGCCGCTGTGGCCCAACCTGCTGGAGATGCCGCGCATCCTGGGCGCGCAGGTTGAACGCGTGCCACTGGCGGTGCGGGGCGGGCGCTGGACGCTTGTGCTGGATCGGCTGCTGGATGCGCTCACGCCGGGCACGCGCATGCTCATCCTCAATTCACCCAACAACCCCACAGGCTGGACCATCGATGAGGAAAGCCTGGTGGCGATCCTCGCGCACTGCCGCCGCCATGGCATCTGGATTCTGAGCGACGACGTGTACGAGCGTCTGGTATACGACCCGCAGCTGGCCAGCGCACCTTCTTTCCTGCGCCACTACGCACCGGGCGACCGCATCATCTCGGTCAACAGTTGTTCCAAGGCGTGGTGCATGACGGGTTGGCGCGCGGGTTGGATGGTGGTGCCCGAGGCGCTGGAGGCCGACCTGGGCAAGGTCATTGAATACAACTTCTCGTGCATCTTCGAGCCCGTGCAGCGCGCCGCAACGGTGGCTTTACAGCAGGGCGAGGCGCATGTGGCGCAGCTGCGCGCGGGCCTCGTGGAAAGCCGCCGGCTGCTGGTGCAAGCGCTGCGTGCCGTGCCGGGTGTGGAAGTGCCCGATGCCGGCGGGGCGATGTACGTGTTCTTCCGCCTGGCGGGCTTTGACGACTCCCTGGCGCTTGCCAAACATCTGGTGAGCGAGGTCGGCTTGGGCCTGGCGCCGGGCGCGGCCTTCGGCCCCGAGGGTGAAGGCTGGCTGCGCTGGTGCCACGCGGTGTCCGACGGGGCCAGACTGCGTGAGGGCGTGGAGCGTCTTGCGCGATTCGTGCAGCGTGCCACGGCTTGACAGGCGTGTGCGGCCGGCGGCCGCAGTCACCACGTGTACACGCGTCCCCGCCCTCCTTTCAACCTGCCTAAGCATGGGTTGCTGAATCACGAAGCGTGTCTCCCATGAAACCCTGAGCCGTCGCCGTCAGCCTGCCCTTATCGTGTGGTGAACCCCATTGCACACGACAAGGACACGACATGCCCCTGCGCAGCCATCTGCTTGCCCTCTGCCTGACCGCCCTTCCGCTGGCCACCTGGGCTGCCTGGCCCGAGCGTCCCATCACCATCGTCGTGCCAGCCGCTGCGGGCGGCACCACCGACATCGCGGCGCGCGTGCTGGCCGAAAAGATGGCCAAGGACCTGGGCACTTCCATCGTCGTGGAGAACAAGGGTGGCGGCGGCGGCAGCATCGGCACTGCGCAGGTGGCGCGCGCCAAGCCCGACGGCTACACGCTGCTCATGGGCAACATCGGCCCGGTGGCGATCAACTTCAGCCTCTACAAGCAGCTCAGCTACAAGGAAAGCGACCTGCGCGGCATCACCAACGTGATCTCCGTACCCAACATCCTCGTGGTGCATGCCGACTCCCCCGTGCGCAGTGCGCAGGAGCTGGTCAGCCTGGCGAAGACGCGCCGCCTCAATGTGTCCACCTCGGGCGTGGGGCAGTCCCCCCACATGTCCTCGGAGATGTTCCGCCAGAAGTCCGGTATCGAAGTGACCCTGGTGCCTTATCCCGGCGCGGCGCCTGCCGTCACGGCGCTGCTGGGGCAGCAGGTGGATTTCATGATCGACAACCTGCCCAGCTCCATGCCGCACATCAAGGCCGGCAAGTTCCGCGCGCTGGCCATCACCAGCGCCGAGCGCTCGGCGCAACTGCCTGATGTGCCGACCATGGCCGAGGCCGGCGTGCCCATGCAGGTCACGGCCTGGTTCGGCCTGCTGGCGCCGACCGGCACGCCAGATGCGGTGGTCGAGCGCCTGCAGCAATCGGCGCGCAAGGCCATGCAAACGCCCGAGGTGCGCCAGCGCTTTGCCGAACTGGGCGGCGTGCCCGGTGGCGAGACGCCGGCCGAGTACGACGCCTTCATCGCCCAGGAACGCAAGAGCTGGGCACAGATCGTCAAGGCGGCGGGCCTGTCCCTCGAATAACCAGGGCGGGGCACGCGCCCCGTCTTTTCACTGCTCTCCCATTCCATGCATCCAGACATCGAACACCTGCTGGCCCAGCCCTTCGGCTCGCTGCCCGAACTGATTGAACGCCAGGCCGCGCACCGCCCTGGCCACACCGCACTGGTCCTGGAGGACCAGCGGCTGGACTACGCCGCGCTGCACGCCGGCATGGACCGCGTGGCGCGCAGCCTGCAGCGTGACGGCATGCAACCCGGCGATGTGGTGGCCATCTGCGCAGGCACCTCGGTCGAATATGTGCTGGCCTACCTGGGCGCTCTGCGCGCCGGCGTGGCCGTGGCGCCGCTGGCGCCCTCGGCCACGGCCGAGCACCTGAGCGCCATGCTGGACAACTGCGGCGCGCGCCTGGTGCTGCGCGACCGCGAGGTGGCCGCGCAATGGCCGCTGCATGCGGGCGCTGCGCTGCGTTGCGTGGCCCTGGACGATGCGCCCGAAGCGGGCGAGCCCTGGTCGCAATGGCTGGTCCAGGGCGACGGCGCACCGGCACCGATCACGCCCGCGCCCGACTGGCCGTTCAACGTGATCTATTCCTCGGGCACCACGGGCGTGCCCAAGGGCATCGTGCAGTCCTGGGCCATGCGCTGGGCGCATGTGCGGCGCGCAGTCACCAACGGCTACGGGCCGGATGCCGTCTCGCTGTGCGCCACGCCGCTGTATTCCAACACCACGCTGGTGGCGGCGCTGCCCACGCTGGCGCTGGGCGGCACGCTGGTGCTGATGCGCAAGTTCGATGCCACGCGCTATCTTGCGCTGGCCCAGCAGCACGGCGCCACCCACACCATGCTGGTGCCCGTGCAGTACCAGCGCCTGATGGCCTGCCCGGATTTCGACCGCACGGACTTGAGCCGGCTGCAACACAAGTTCTGTACCAGCGCGCCCTTCAGTGCCGCGCTCAAGGCCGAGGTGCTGCGGCGCTGGCCGGGCCGGCTCATCGAGTACTACGGCATGACCGAAGGCGGCGTGCGCTGCGAACTGCACTGCCATGACTTTCCGCACAAGCTGCACACCGTGGGCCGCCCGGGTGAGGGCGCCGACATCCGGTTCATCGACGAGCAGGGGCGCGAACTGCCTGCGGGCGAACAGGGCGAGATCGTCGGCCGCTCGGCCGGGATGATGAGCGGCTACTACCGCCTGCCGGACAAGACGCGCGAGGCCGAGTGGTTCGATGCGGAAGGCCGGCGCTACATCCGCAGCGGCGACGTGGGCCGGCTGGACGCGGACGGCTTCATCGTGCTGGGCGACCGCAAGAAGGACATGATCATCACGGGCGGCTTCAACGTCTACCCGAGCGACATCGAGGCTGTGCTGTGCCAGCACCCGCAGGTGGCCGAGTGCGCCGTGGTCGGCGTGCCCTCCGAGCAGTGGGGCGAGACACCCGTGGCCTATGTGGTGGGGCGCTCGGGTTCACAGCCCACCGCAGAAGAATTGCGCGAATGGCTCAACACCCGCGTGGGCAAGACCCAGCGCGTGGCCGACATGCGGCTGGTCGAGCGCCTGCCGCGCAGCGAGATCGGCAAGGTGCTCAAGCGCACGCTGCGCGAGCAGTACCTGCAAGCGGAGCCCATCGCCGGCTGACTTTCCTCTCACCACCCGGAGACTGCCATGTCACTGCCTCGTCCCTCGCGGCTGCGCCGCGCCTTGCTCGCCAGCATGGCCCTGACCGCCAGCGCCCTGCTGGCGCCCGTTGCCTACGCCGCGGACGCCTGGCCCGCCAAGCCGATCCAGCTCGTGATTCCCTACCCGCCTGGTGGCAGCGCCGACCTGCTGGGGCGCCCCTTGGCGATGCAGTTGCAGCAGCAGCTGGGCCAGCCCGTGGTGCTGGAGTACAAACCCGGGGCGGGCGGCACGCTGGCCTCGCAGTATGTGGCGCGGGCCAAGCCCGATGGCTACACCGTGTTCATGGTGCTGGCCGCGCATGCCATCAACGACAGCCTCTACCCCAAGCTGCCCTACGACACGCGCAAGGACTTCGCCCCCGTGTCGCTGGTGGCCAACCTGCCCATGGTGGTGGCGGCCAGCGGCAAGCTGCCTGCAAAAAACATCCATGAACTGATCCAGGCCGCCAAGGCGGCGCCGGGCAAGCTGACCTTTGGCTCGGCCGGCAACGGCAACACCGGGCACCTCGCGGCGGAATACTTCAGCAGCATCGCCGGGGTCAAGATGACGCACGTGCCCTACAAAGGCAGCGCCGGCGTGGTCAACGCCATGCTGGCGGGTGACATCGACCTCACGTTCGACAGCATCTCCACCTCCATGCCGCACATCCGCGGCGGGCGCATGCATGCGCTGGCCGTCACCAGCCCGCAGCGCTCGGCCCTGGCGCCCGAGGTGCCGACGGTGCAGGAGCAGGGCATGGCCGGCTTTGACGTGACCGGCTGGTATGCGCTGATCGCGCCAGCCGGCACGCCACCCGAGATCACCCAGCGCCTGAGCCGCGAGATCGCCGCCGCGCTGCGCCAGCCCCAGCTGCAATCCCAACTGGCCGCCGGCGGCTACGAGCCCGTGGGCTCCACCCCCGAGGCGCTGCAGGCGCACATCGAGCGCGAGATCACGCGCTGGGCCGCCGTGGTCAAGTCCACGGGGGCAAGAGTGGATTGACACCCCCTGAGCCGCTGCGCCGCTTCCCCCGCTCGCGGTTGCGCCGGCGCGGCGCGGCCGGCATAGGCCGCTTGCGCGGCCGCCCGTGCCTGGGCCCTGCCGTGCGGGTGCACCATGAACCACTGACAATCCCCTTCATGCAACAACCGTCTTCCATCACCGCCGACATTCCCCTGAGCCCCTTCGCCGGCGAAGCCCCCGACATGTTCTTTGGCCTGCCCATGGCCATGGCCCGCGCCATGGCGCTGCGCGGTGAGCGCATCGGCCACGACATGGCCCAGGTGCGCATGCGTTTCCAGGCGGACCAGGCCAACAGCCGCGGCGAGGTCCACGGCGGATCGATCGCTACGCTGCTGGACTGCACGCTGGCTGCGGCCGCGCGCGCGCACGACCCGGCTGCCTATGGCGTGGCCACCATCGACCTGACGCTGCATTACGTCGCCGCGGGCACGGGCGATCTGATTGCCACCGCGCGCTGCGAGCGGCGCGGCCGCTCCATCAGCTTCGTGCGCGGCGAAGTGCGCGCCGAGGACGGCACGCTGGTGGCCATGGCGACGGGCAGCTTCAAGCTGATCGCCCGCTCCACTGCATCCGCCAGCGCCTAGGCGCCAGCGGGGCTGCTCAGCTGGGTTGGACGCCTGCAGCTTGCAGCAGGCGGCCCCAGACAGGGGCTTCCTGGGCCCACAGGCGGGCGAACTTCTCGGGCGTGTCGTCGTCCACCGGTACGAAGCCGGCGGCGATGATGCGCGCCAGGCCCTCGCGGCTGGCCACGGCGTGGTTGGCGGCCTGGGCCCATTGCCGCGCCACGTCGGCCGGCATGGCTTTGGGGCCGGCAATCGCCAACCAACCCACAATCGACAGCGCATCCTGTGGGTAGCCGGCCTCGGTGAAGGTGGGCACCTCGGGTAGCAGCGGCACGCGACGCGGGCCGGTCACGGCCAGCGCGCGCAGCTTGCCCGCGTCGACGTGCGCCTTGAGCGACAGCAGGCTGCCCATGCCGATCTTGATCTGTCCGCCCAGCAGGTCCTGCACCATCGGCGCCTCACCTTTGTAGGCCACATGCGTCATGTCGGCGCCGGCCACCTCGCTGAGCGTGGTGCAGGCCAGTTGGCCGTGCGATCCGATGCCGTAGGAGCCATAGGTCAGCTTGCCCTTCTGGGAGCGGATCCAGGCCATGAAGTCCTGCAGGTTCTGCGCCGGCGTGTCGGCGGTGACCACCAGGGCGATCGGCGCGAGGCACACGCGCACCAGCGGGGTCAGCTCGGTCAGCGGGTCGTAGGGCGTTTTCTTGTACAGGTACTTGTTGGTCAGCATCGACGAGGTGGTGCCCAGCAGCGCCGTCATGCCGTCGGGCGGCGCCTTGGCGACCATCTCGCCGACGATCAGGCCGGCCGCGCCGGGCTTGTTGTCCACCACCACCGACTGGCCAAAGCGCTGCGCCATGCGCTCGCCCAGTATCCGGGCGATCACGTCGGTGGCGCCGCCGGCGGCAAAGGGCACCACCACCCGCACGGGGCGGGTGGCGAAGCCGGTGGGCGCGGCCTGCGCCCGTGCGCCGAGCGGGCCTGCCGCCGCGGTTGCGGCGGCCAGGGCCAGCAGGTGGCGCCGGTTCCATCCAAGGGGGTGGGCTTCGTGATTCATCGCGCGTCTCCTTTGCCTGTATGGCATCTCAGTTATCCATAGCGCTACGCACCGCCCGCAGCCCATGCAACCGGTGCACCCCAAGCCAGGGCCGCCACCAAGCAAGGGCCTATGCCGGCCTAGGCCCGCGCCGCGCCGAGCCGCCCCGCAGCGAGGGCTGCGTCCACCTGCCCGCATGGCAGCAATGCGAGAGCGGGGGCAGGCGCGAAGCGACTCGGGGGGCGTCGTTTCATCTCAGTCCATCGAGATCTTGGCGGCCTCGGCCACGGCCTTCCAGTGGGCAGCGTCCTTGTCGATCTGGGCCTTGAAGTCGTCGGGCAGGGACCCCACGGGGATCAGGCCCATCTCGGTCAGGCGCTTGTTCAGCTCGGGCGACTTGACGATGGAACTCACCTCGCTGCCCAGCTTGTCCACGATGGCCTTGGGCGTGGTGGCGGGCACGAACATGCCGAACCAGCCGTTGGCTTCCAGGCCGGGGTAACCGGCTTCGGTCATGGTGGGCACCTGGGGCAGGGCCGGGTGGCGCTGTGCGCCGGTGATGGCCAGGATGTTGATCTTGTCCGACTTGATGTGCGGGTACGCGGCCGTGGCGTCCACGAAGGCCAGCGATAGTTGCCCGCCCAGCATGGCCGCCATCTCGGGGCCCGAGCCCTGGTAGGGAATGTGCGTGATGTCGATGCCGGCCTTTTGCTTGAAGCGCTCGCCGTTCATGTGCGACGAGGTGGCGTTGCCGTAGCTGCCGAAGTTGAGCGTGCCGGGGGCTGCCTTGGCCTTGTCCACGAACTGCTGCAGCGTAGTCACGCCCGAGCTGCGCGGCACCATCAGCAGGTCGGCCGACTTGGCCACCTGCGACACCGGGGCCAGGTCGCTGAGCTTGTAGGGCACCTTCTTGTACAGCGCCGGGATCTGCACCACGGTGGTGATGCCCATGAGCACCGTGTAGCCGTCGCCGGGCGCCTTGGCCACGGTGTCGTTGCCCAGGATGCCGCTGGCCCCGGGCTTGTTTTCCACCACCACGGCCTGGCCCAGGCGCTGGGACAGCTGCGTGCCGATCAGGCGGGCAATGATGTCCGTGCCGCCGCCGGCCGGATAGGGCACGATGACGCGGATGGGTTTGCTCGGGTAATGGTCCTGCGCCTGTGCGGCGCCCACGCCGCACGTGGCGGCCAGGGCGATCAGGGGTAGCCATTGGCCCAGGGTCTTGCGCCGGGTGAATGCCATGGGTGTTGTCTCCTTGGGTTTTATGTGGAAAGGGAATGCCTCGTGCTACAGCGTGCGGGCGATGATTTCCTTCATGATCTCGTCGCTGCCGCCGTAGATGCGGCCGATGCGGGCATCGGTCCAGGCGCGGCCCACCTGGTATTCGGTCATGTAGCCGTAGCCGCCGTGCAATTGCAGGAACTCGTCGAGCAGCTTGTTCTGCAGTGCCGTGGCATTGAGCTTGACCATGGCGGCGCGCTCGGGCGTCAGCTTGCGCTGCATGTGCAGCTTCATGCATTCGTCGACGAAGGTGCGCAGCATGGTGGCCTGGGCCTTGGCCTCGGCGAGCTTGAAGCGCGTGTTCTGGAACTCGAACACCGTCTGGCCGAAGGCCTTGCGCTCGCGCGTGTAGTCCACGGTCTTCTGCAGGAAGGCCTCGATGGAGGCGGCGGCGCGCACGGCGACCACCAGACGCTCCTGCGCCAGCTCCTTCATCAGGTATTTGAAGCCCATGTTCTCCTCGCCCAGCAGGTTGCCCACGGGCACCTTGACGTTGTCGAAGAACAGCTCGGAGGTGTCCTGCGCCATCAGGCCGATCTTCTCCAGCTTGCGGCCCTTGCTGAAGCCCGGCGTGCCCTCCTCCACCACGATCAGCGATACGCCCTTGGCGCCCAGTTCGGGGTTGGTTTTGGCGACGACGATGACGATCTCGCTGTTGATGCCGTTGGTGATGAAGGTCTTGCTGCCGTTGAGAATGTAGTGGTCGCCCTCGCTGTCCTTCACCAATCTGGCCGTGGTACGCACCGACTTCAGGTCGCTGCCCGCGCCGGGCTCGGTCATGGCGATGGCGCCGATCAGCTCGCCCGCGGCCATGCGCGGCAGCCAGCGGTCCTTCTGCTCGGTGCTGCCGTAGGCGTGGATGTAGGGCGCGACGATGTCCGAGTGCAGCGGAAAGCCCAGGCCGCTGGCGCCCGTGCGCGCAACTTCCTCGATCAGGATGGCCGCGTGGCCGAAGTCGCCGCCGCCGCCGTAGGGCTCGGGCAGCATGGTGTTGAGCAGGCCCTCGCGCCCGGCCTTGCGCCAGACTTCCTTGGGCACGATGCCGTCGCGCTCCCACTGGGCGTGGAAGGGCACGATTTCCTTGTCGAAGAAGCGCCGCGCCTGCTCGCGGAATTGTTCATGGTCCTCGCGGTAGATGGTGCGCTGGATCAGGTCTTGCATGGCTGTTGAATTCCCAAGGTTTGTGAATGAAATATGGCTCCATGGCTTATGGGGTAAGCGGTAGCAGCTACTTTTTTATGAGTCCCGCAGGGCGAATCCGGCCTGCGGTTGCTCGCGGAACCGCTCCTTGAGCTGGCGCCGCAGCAGCTTGCCGGTCTCCAGGCGCGGCAGCGCATCGACGAACACCATGCGCTGCGGCAGCTTGAGCCGGGCCAGCACCTCGGCGGCCCGCGCGGCGATGGCGCGCGCCGTTTCCGGCGTGGCCTCCTGGCCCGGGTGCAGCACCACGGCCGCTAGCGGCACCTCGCCGAAGTCGGGGTGGGGCACGCCGACCACGGCCACCTCCTGCACGCCGGGGTGGCGGGCCAGGGCGTTTTCTATCTCCTGCGGGTAGAGGTTGACGCCGCCCGAGAGGATCAGGTCGGCGCGCCGGTCGCTCAGGAAGAGGTAGCCCTCGGCGTCCACGTGGCCGATGTCGCCGTACGTGACCCAGCCGCGGTCGTTGATGGCCTGGCGCGTCTTCTCGGGGTCGTTCAGGTAGGTGAACTGCCCGCCGCCCGAGAAATACACCTGGCCGATCCCGCCCGCGGGCAGCTCCCGGCCTTCGTCGTCCACGATGTGCAGCCGGCCCGTGGTGGCCCGGCCCACCGAGCCGGGGCGCTGGCGCCACTCGGTCGAATCGATCATGGTCGTGCCGCAGCCCTCGGAGCCGGCGTAGTACTCCATCAGGATGTCGCCCCACCAGTCGAGCATGGCGCGCTTGACATCCACCGGGCAGGGCGCGGCGGCGTGGATGGCCACGCGGTGGCTGGACAGGTCGTAGCGCCGACGCACGGCCCCGGGCAGCTTGAGCATGCGGCCGAACATGGTGGGCACCCACTGGCTGTGGGTGACGCGGTAGCGCTCGATGAGGGCCAGGGCGGTCTCGGCGTCAAAGCGCTCCATGATCACGGCCTGCCCGCCCAGCTCCAGCACGCGCAGCGTGTAGCGCAGCGGCGCAGCGTGGTACAGCGGCGCGGGCGAGAGGTACACGGTCTCTTCGCCCATGCCCATGATGCGCGCCGTGCCCAGCGCCTCGGGGTCGGTCTGGCCGCGCAGATGGGCGGGCCACAGGGGCTTGAGCACGCCCTTGGGCCGGCCCGTGGTGCCCGAGGAATACAGCAGATCGCGCCCCAGCGGTCGGTCGGCGAAGTCCGCAGGCGGCCCCTGCAGGGCGTCGAGCGCGGCCTGTAGCGATGGGGCCTGCACCGACGTGGCTTGCGCAGGGGCCTCGTCCACCGTCCAGCAGGGCAGGGGATGGTGGGCCTGCAACTCGGCCAGCTGGGGCAGGGTCTTGGCGGACGCCACCACCAGCCGCGCGCCACAGTCCTGCACGATGTAGGCCACCTCGGCCGGTGTCAGGTGCGTGCTCAGCACGGCGGCATACAGGCCGGCCTGCCGGGCCGCCAGCGCCAGCGCCAGGATCTCGACGCGGTTTTCCAGCACCACCGCGAAGCGCTCGCCCGCCTGCAGGCCCTGGGTGTGGAGCCACTGCGCCATCGCCAGGGCGCGTTGCGCCACTTCGCCGGCGGTGAAGCGCGCGCCTGTCTCGGCCATGACCAGTACCACCCGGTCGGGAGCTGCCGCCGCGCGGCCAAAGAAGTCCTGCATACCTGTCCCCCGTTGCTCCTCGGTGCGCCGCCATGGGGACTGGAGTCACCCAAAAATGCGAAATGCATGTCTCACAAAAATGTTGTGTGAGACGATTTTTTCAGGCGTACAGACCAAAACACATCGGGTAAACACGGTCTTCAGCACATTCAAACCGGCTGAAAATCATTTTTAATGGATCATTTGTCTCATAAACACCTGGAGTTAGCATGAATATTCCCGTCATCGTCGATGCCATCCGCAGCCCCATGGCCCGGGCCAAGCCCGATGGGGCGCTGGCCGAGGTGCATCCCGTGGACCTGCTCTCGCAGGTGCTGGAGCAACTGGTCGCCCGTAACCAGTTGGATCCCGGCACGGTGGACGACGTGATCTGCGGCTGCGTGAGCCAAGCCGGCGAGCAGGCGGGCACGCCCGGGCGCCTGGCCTGGCTGGCCGCGGGCCTGCCTGCGCACGTGCCCTCCACCACCATCGACCGCAAGTGCGGCTCCAGCCAGCAGGCCGTGCACTTCGCGGCGCAGGCCATCATGGCGGGCACGCAGGACATCGTGATCGCCTGCGGCGTCGAGTCCATGAGCCGCGTGCCCATGGGCAGCTCGCGCATGGGCAAGAACACCACCGGCCCGCGCTTTGACGCCCGCTACGCCCCCGGCCTGGTGGGGCAGGGTGTCTCGGCCGACCTGGTGGCCGCCCAGTGGGGCCTGGACCGCACCGCGCTGGACACCTATGCCGCGCGCTCGCACCAGCGTGCCCACGCGGCGCAGTCCAGCGGAGGCTTTGCGCGCGAGATCGTGGGCATCGACACCCCTGCCGGCCGCGTGACGGCAGACGAGACCATCCGCGCCGGCACCACGGTGGACAAGCTCGCCGGCCTGAAGGCCGTGTTCGAGAACGAGGAGCTGTCCGCGCGGTTCCCGCAGATCCAGTGGGCCACCACGGCCGGCAACGCCTCGCAGATGACCGACGGCGCCAGCGCCATGCTCATCATGAGCGAGCAGCGTGCCCAGCAGCTGGGCCTGCGCCCGCGTGCGCGTTTCGTGGCCTTCGACGTGGTGGGCGACGACCCGCTGTACATGCTCACCGCGCCCATCCCGGCCACGCAGCGCGTGCTGGCCAAGGCGCGCATGAAGCTGGACGATATCCACCACTACGAAATCAACGAGGCCTTTGCCTCGGTGCCCATGGCATGGCAGAAGGAGCTGAAGGCTGACGGCGAGCGCCTGAACCCGCGCGGCGGCGCCATTGCGCTGGGCCACCCGCTGGGCGCCTCGGGCATCCGCCTCATGACCACCATGCTGCACGCCCTGGAAGACAGTGGCCAGCGCTACGGCCTGCAGTCCATGTGCGAGGCCGGGGGCATGGCCAACGCCACGATCATCGAACGCCTGTAACTATCAATTCAATAGCTGCTGGCGCTTGATGGACGGGCGCCAGAGATTAAAAAAGGAAAGAAAAATGAAGCTGACACAAGGAATGACCGCCCTCGTCACCGGCGGAGTCTCGGGCCTGGGCGAGGCTTCGGCCATCGCACTGCTGGAGCGTGGCCTGAACGTAGTGGCCGTGGACCTGAATGACGAGCGCGGCCAGACCATGGAACAACAATACGCCGGCCGCCTGCGCTATGTGAAGGCCGACGTGTCGGACGCCGAACAGATGGCCCAGGCCATCGCCGCGGCCGAGGCCTTCGGCAACTTCCGCGCGCTGGTGCACTGCGCGGGCATCGGCGGCCCGGTGCGCCTGATCGAAAAGGACGGCAGCCCCGGCTCGCTGGAGAAGTACATCAACATCATCCGCGTGAACCAGATCGGCACCTTCAACACGCTGCGCCTGGCGGCCGTTGCCATGGCCAAGAACGAGCCGATCGACGGCGAGCGCGGCGTGTGCGTGCTCACCGCGTCGGTGGCGGGCTACGAGGGGCAAATCGGCCAGATTCCCTACGCCTCCTCCAAGGCCGGCGTGATCGGCATGACCATCGTGGCCGCACGCGACCTGGCGTCCAAGTTCATCCGCGTCTGCACCATCGCCCCCGGCCTGTTCGACACCCCCATCCTGGCCAAGCTGCCCGAGAACGTGCGCCAGTCGCTGGGCGCCTCCGTGCCCCACCCGGCGCGCCTGGGCCACCCCTCGGAATACGCAATGACCGCATTGCACATCCTGGAGAACCCCATGCTCAACGGCGAAACCATCCGCCTCGATGGCGCCATCCGCATGGCGCCGAGGTGACAACCCCCTGAGGAGCGCCCCTCCGTGCAGCCGCCAGAGGCGACAGCTCTTCGGGGACGTCCAAGCCTGCGCAGGCAGGCTCGGAGCCGCGCCCCTCAGCCCCTTCTCTCTGCGCGCTTCGCGCTCCGGGAAGGGGGACGACGCCAGTGGCCCGGCAAAGCCGGCTCCACGGCGTCTGCTGGCGTGGCCTGCTCCGCGGCCTTCGGAGTAATGGGCTGAGGTGCCGGTTGCATGCGACACGGGCCATGTAACCCGGCGAACAACTGAAAGGAATTTGTGATGGCATCCACGGTATGGGTCGAAGTGCGCGGCAACGTGCTGGTCATGACGCTGAGCAACCCCGAGGCGCGCAACGCCGCCACGCTGGAGATGGCCGAGGCCATGGCGGCGGCGCTGGACGAGCTGGACCGCAACCCCGCGCTGCAGGTGGGCGTCATCACCGGCGCGGGCGGCACGTTCTGCGCCGGCATGGACCTGAAGGGCTTTCTGCAGGGCAAGCGCCCCAGCCTGCCGGGGCGGGGCTTCCTGGGCCTCACGCAGCAGCCCCC
This sequence comes from Diaphorobacter sp. J5-51, assembly GCF_001023515.1. NCBI lineage: Bacteria > Pseudomonadati > Pseudomonadota > Betaproteobacteria > Burkholderiales > Comamonadaceae > Diaphorobacter > Diaphorobacter sp. J5-51. The sequence continues at coordinate 49,065 of NZ_JSYI01000054.1, forward strand.
GCGCAAGCCGCTGATTGCGGCGGTGGAGGGCTATGCCCTGGCCGGCGGCTTTGAAACCGTGCTGGCCTGCGACCTGATCGTCGCCGCCAAGACGGCCCAATTCGGCCTTCCCGAGGTCAAGCGCGGCCTGGCCGCCGCGGCCGGCGGGCTGCTGCGCCTGCCCAGGCGCCTGCCCTACCACGTGGCCATGGAAGCCATCCTCACGGGCGACATGTTCAGCGCCGAGCGCGCGCAGGCCTATGGCCTGGTCAACCGCCTGGTCGAGCCCGGCCAGGCGTTGGAAGCGGCCCTGGAGCTGGCTCAGGCCGTGGCCGCCAACGGGCCGCTGGCCCTGATCGCCAGCAAGCGCGTGGCGCAGGAGTCGGCCGACTGGTCGCAGGCCGAGATGTTCGAGCGCCAGGCTGCCATCACCGCGCCGGTATTCGCCTCGCAGGACGCGCGCGAGGGCGCTGCGGCCTTTGCCGAGAAGCGCGCACCCGTGTGGAAAGGCGTTTGAGGAAAAAGAGGCGCTAACGCCCGTCCATCAAGCGCAAACAGCTATTTAATTCATAGCAAAAGAGCGGCCGTGGCGCCGCAAGAACCCCAGGAGTCAAACCATGCCTTTTTCTCACCGCCGCCACGCGCTGCGCCTCGCAGGCGCCACCACCTTGCTGGGCCTGGCCGCCCTGACGGCGTCGCACCCCGCACGGGCCGACGCCGCCTGGCCCACACGCCCCATCACCTTCGTCGTGCCCGGCGCGGCCGGCGGCACCACCGACACGCCCGTGCGCTTCATGGCGCAAAAGCTCAGCGAGCGGCTGGGCCAGCCCATCGTGGTGGACAACAAGCCCGGCGCGGGCGGCTCGCTGGGCAGCAGCCTCGTGGCGCGCGCGCAGCCGGACGGCTACACCGTGCTGGTAGGCAACACCGGCTCGAACGCCATCAACTACACCGCCTACCAGAAGCTCCCCTACAAGGCCGAGGACTTCGTGGCGCTGACCGACATGATCTCGTTCGCCAACGTGCTGGTCGTGCCGGTGAAGTCGCCCATCAAGAGCCTGAAGGAGCTTGTCACCACGGCCAAGCGCGAGCCGGGCAAGCTGGCCTTCTCGTCCGCGGGCGTGGGCCAGACCACGCACCTCATGGGCGAGCTGCTGCGCCAGAGTGCGGGGGTGGACGTGGTGCATGTGCCCTACAAGGGCTCGGCGCCTGCCACCATGGCCATCGTGGCCGGCGAGACCCAGTTCATGTTCGACAACCTCACGGGGTCGCTGGGCCATGTGAAGAATGGCAAGCTGCGTGCGCTGGCCGTGACCGGCGCCACGCGCGAGCCCGAGCTGCCCGACGTGCCCACCATGACCGAGCTGGGCATGAAGGACTTCGACAAGGTGGGCTGGATGGGCTTCTTCGTGCCCGCCAAGACGCCGCCGGCCGTCGTCAAGAAGCTCACCGACAACCTCATCGCCGTGCTGCAGGACCCGGCCGTGGTCCAACGCTACCGCGAGCTGGGCGGCCGCCCCGGCGGCATGCCGCCCGAGCAGTTCTCGAAGATCGTGGAGCGCGACCGGCAGGACTGGGGCGACTTGATCCGCAGCCAGAAGCTGCAGCTGGACTGAAAGGAGGGCGCCATGGCTGAGTCCTCCTCCTTCGCTGGCCGCCACGTCTTCGTGGCCGGCGGCACCAGCGGCATCAACCTCGGCATCGCCCAGGCGTTTGCACGCGCGGGCGCCCACGTGGTGGTCATGAGCCGCTCGCCTGACAAGGTGCAGCAGGCGGCCGAAGGCCTGCGCGCGCTGGGTGCGCAGGCGCTGGGCATCAGCGCCGACGTGCGCGACCCCACCGCGGTGGACGCCGCGCTGCGCCAGGCGCACGCACAATTCGGTGACATCGACGTGCTGATCTCCGGCGCGGCGGGCAACTTCATCGCGCCCGCGGCCGACCTGTCGCCCAACGGCTTCAAGACCGTGATCGACATCGACCTGAACGGCAGCTTCCACGTGCTGCGCCTGGCGTACCCGATGCTTAAGAAACCGGGCGCCAGCGTCATCAACATCTCGGCGCCGCAGGGCGTGAACCCCACCATGTACCAGGTGCATGCCTGCGCCGCCAAGGCCGGCATCGACATGATGACGCGCGTGCTGGCCATGGAATGGGGCGAGACGGGCGTGCGCGTGAACGCCATCGCGCCCGGCCCGATTGGCGACACCGAGGGCATGCGGCGCCTGGCGCCCACGCCCGAGGCATTGGCCAACGCGGTCGCCACCGTGCCGCTGCAGCGCATGGGCACGCTCGATGACATTGCGAACATGGCGCTGTTCCTCTCGTCGCCGCAGGCGGGCTACGTGACGGGCGCCGTGATTCCCGTGGATGGTGGCTCGTCGCTGCGCGGCGGGCGCGACATGCGCGCGTCGTACGTGCCGCGGAGCGCGGCATGAGCCAGGTATACGAGCGCATCGTTTTCGAGGTGCAGGACGGCGTGGCCACGCTGACCCTGAGCAACCCCGCCAAGCGCAACGCCTTCGACCCCGCCATGCGCGGGGAGATGGCCGCGGTGGTGCGCCAGGTGCAGGCCGACCCGGCCATCCGCGCGCTGGTGCTGACGGGCGCGGGCGCGCATTTCTGCTCGGGCGGCGACCTCTCCAACATCGCCGCCAGCGGGCTGGACAACGGCGGCTGGCGCCAGCGCCTGACCAGCCTGCACGACTGGCTCAAGGACCTGATGCTGCTGGACAAGCCGGTAATTGCTGCCGTCGATGGCGCGGCCTATGGCGCGGGCTTCAGCCTGGCGCTGGCGGCGGACTTCATCATCGCCAGCACCCGCGCGCGCTTTGCCATGTCGTTCATCCGCGTGGGCGTGGTGCCGGACTGCGCGGCGTTCTACACCCTGCCGCGCGTGGTAGGCGTGCAGCGTGCGCGCGAACTCATGCTGTCGGGCCGCGAGGTGCCGGCCGAAGAGGCGCTGCGCCTGGGCATTGCCACCGAACTGGTAGAGCCCGAGGCGCTGCAGGCCCGCGCACAGGCGATTGCGCGCAGCTTCGTGGGCGCATCGCCCGTGGCGCTGAGCCTGATCAAGCGATCGCTCGCGCTGGCCGCGAGCGACCTGCCCTCGCTGCTGGAGCAGGAGGCCAACGCCCAGGCCCTGGCCATGGGCACGCCCGAGCACCGCGAGGCCGTGCGCTGCTTCCTGGAGAAAAGGCCGATGCCCTTCCAGTGGCCGCAGACCTGACTTTGAAACAGGTGAAAATCTCAAGCTTTTTGAGGTCAATGTGAACGTGAACGCAGATCCGGACGGCAAACTGGTCAGCGCCCTGGTGCGTGGCGTTTCCATATTGCGGTGCTTCTCCAGCAAGTGCCAGGAACTCAGCGCCAAGGAGTTGATGGACCTGACCGGTCTGCCCAAGCCCACGCTGTTTCGCCTGACGGACACGCTGTGCGAGCTGGGCCTGCTGCGCTATTCGGAGCGGCTGTCCAAGTACGTGCCCGGCCTGGGCCTGCTGCAGTTGTCGTCGCCCGTGTTGTCGCGCATGGCGCTGCGCCAGTTTGCGCGCCCGCACATGCAGGCGCTGGCCGACCTGACCGAAGGGCAGGTGCAGGCGGTGGTGGGCTACAAGCGCGAGCTGTGCCTGGTGGAGCTGGCCAACGGCATGGGCAACACCGTGTTCCGCCAGGAAGTCGGCGTGTCCACCTCGCTGTCGCGCACGGCCACGGGCCGCGCCTATCTGCTGGGCATGGCCGAGGATGAGCGCAAGGCCTACCTGCAGGACCTGCAGCGCAACGACCCGCAGCGCGCCGCGTGGCTGGAGCAGCGCCTGACGGACGCGCGCGACGACTTTGCGCGCCACGGCTTCTGCCGCAGCCACGGCGACCTGCACCGCGAGATCGAATCCATCGCCGTGCCCATGTCGCAGCCGCAGGACGGGGAACTCTGGGTGTTCGCCGTCTCGGTGCCGGTGTTCAGCCCCATGTACGCCCGGCTGGAGACAGACCTGGGCCCGCGCCTGCGCACGCTGGTGCGCTCGGTGGAGAGCGTGCTCGGGGCCTCCGGCCTCACCTGATACCCGCGCCCGCCACCCATACAACATCTACCAAGGAGACATCGTGAAGGTTCTGGACAGCGTGCGCGTACTGGAGATTGGCGGCCTGGGGCCGGGGCCGTTTTGTGCGATGCACCTGGCCGACCTGGGTGCGGACGTCATTTCCGTGGTGCGCGAGACGAAGGGCCGCGAGACGACCGGCGCCTTGCTCAATCGCGGCAAGCGCTCGGTGTTTGCCGACCTCAAGACCGAGGAGGGGCGCCAGTTGGTGCTGGCCCTGGTGGCCGAGGCCGATGCGCTCATCGAGGGCATGCGCCCTGGCGTGATGGAGCGCCTGGGTCTGGGCCCCGAGGAGTGCATGGCGGTCAACCCGCGCCTGGTGTACGGGCGCATGACGGGCTGGGGCCAGAGCGGACCGTTGGCACCGCGTGCGGGGCACGACACGAACTATGCCGCCGTCAGCGGCGCGCTGTGGGGTTGCAGTCCTGCGGACGCGCGGCCCGTCTCGCCTTTCGCCGTGCTCGGCGACATCGGCGGCGGTGCCATGTACCTGATGACGGGGCTGCTGTCGGGCATCGTGCAGGCGCGCGCCACGGGCCGCGGCACGGTGGTGGACGCAGCCATCGTGGACGGTTCGGCCCATATGCTGAACCTGATGCTGAGTGCGCGCCAGAGCGGCCTGGTGGCCGATGTGCGCGGCCAGAGCATCCACGACAGCGCGCCCTTCTACGACACCTATGTCTGCGCCGACGGCCATTACGTCACCGTGGGCGCTATCGAGCCGCAGTTCTACACCCTGCTGCTGCAGGTGCTGGGGCTGGCCGAGGACCCCGATTTCACCGGGTCGCAATGGGACAAGGCCGCCTGGCCGGTGCGCCGCGCGCGGCTGGCCGCGCTGTTCCTGGCGCAGCCGCGTGCGCACTGGCAGGCGCTGCTGGAGCCCACCGACGCCTGTTTTGGCGTCGTGCTCAGCCCCGTTGAGGCGGCGCAGCACCCGCACATGCGTGCGCGGGGTGTGTATTCCGAACGCCAGGGGGTGCTACAGGCGGCACCCGCGCCCCGCTTTGATGGTGCAGCCTACGAGCCGGGCGAGGCCTGCGCGCCCGGCGCGCATACGCAGTCGGTCATGGAAGGCCTGGGCCAGTCCGGCGCGCGGGCCGTGTGGCGCCAGCGCTGAGCGCGTTGCGCGGGGCAGTCTCCCGCGCGGCCCTGGTTACCGTTGCTGGAGCAGCGCGGACGCTGGCAGCAGCCTGAAAGCCAGCGACGCCAGCGCCAGCCAGGCGGCGATGCACAGCAACACCGCGCGGTAGGGCTCCAGCCCGGCGCTGGTGGCCCAGCCGGCCACGGCGCCGGTCAGCGATTGCATCAGCGCCACCCCCAGAAACATGGCCATGGTGTAGAGCGACAGGGCGCGCCCCGTCTGTTCGTTGGGGTAGGACGAGCGCACGTCGGCATACTGCAAGATGCTGTAGCCTGACAGCAGCCCCATCGCGATCATCAGCGCCACCGTGGCCTGGGCGTTGTTGACCCAGGCCATGATGGCGAACAGGCCGGCCATCGACAGCGAAGCGCGGCCCACCCAGGTGCGGCGCCGGGCGGGGCCCGGGTCCATGCGGCCGAAAGCGGCGGGGGTGAACAGCGCAATCAGCGACAACACCAGCGCCACGTTGCCACTGTCCACCAGCGAAAAACCGTAGCGGTCGATCAGCAGAGGCCCCAGCCACAGGCCGCGCAGCGACAAAAAGGCCGCATAGCACGACATGCCGAGGATCACGATGCCCCAGGTGTGTGGCACGGTAAAGAGCCGTCCCATGCCCGTCAGCGCCTCCCCCCAGCTGCTGGCTGGACGGTGTGCGGTATCGGCACGTACCGGTTCATGCACCAGCGCATAAATCAACAGCCACGACAGCAGGCTCAGGCCAGCCAGCAGGCCAAAGCCGGCACGCCAGCCCCAGTGCTGCACCACCCAGGCCAGCGGTGTGCCGGTGAACAGCAACCCCAGCCCGCCCAGGCCCATGCTCAGGCCCGAGAAAAAGGCAAACCGGTCGGCCGCGAAATAGCGCGCAATGAACAGCGTGCAGGCCACGAAGGCGGGTGAATAGCCCACCCCGATCAGCACCTGACCGACCATCAGCCAGCCATAGCTGGGCGCCAGCGCAGACAGGGCCGCGCCAGCGATGCCCAGGGGCGCAGCCACCAGCACCGTACGGCGCAGGCCGTAGCGGTCCAGCGCGATGCCCATCAGCAGTTGCGCAATGCCGAACGACAAACCAAACAGTCCGGCAAACGCCCCCAACGAGGAAGCCTGCAGGCCGAAATCTGCCTGCAGGCCCTGGGCCACGATGGCGGTGGTGGTGCGGTAAGCCTGGCTCAGCGCAAAGCCCGACAGCAGCGTGAGCAGCATGACCCACAGCGGTTGTGTACGGGAGAGTCTCATCGAGGGAAGAATGACGGTAGGGGCACGCCGGTGATTGTGCCGGCGCGCGGCAGAGCTGCAGGCACGAAACCGGAGCGGGCCTTCAGACCCTCGCCAGGCGCTGCAGCGCCCGTGCGTGGCGCAGCAAGGTCTGCTCGGCCTGCGCCAGGACCGGTGCATCGACCATGCGGCCGTCGAGCACGCACACGCCGCCACCCGCCTGCTCCAGCGCCTGCCGCACGCGCTGCGCGTAGGCCACGGCAGCCTCATCGGGGTCGAAGGCGGCATGGAGCACCGGTACCTGCGCCGGGTGGATGCACAGCTTGCCGCCAAAGCCCATGCGCCGCGCGCGCTCGGCATCGCGGCCCATGCGCTCGGGATTGCGCGTGTCCACCGTCACGCCGTCGATGGGCGCGGCCAGCCCCGCGCGGCGCGAGGCCAGCACCAGGGCCATGCGCACGGGCAGCAACTCCTGTTCGTCTTCGGCGCAGGCCATGCCTGCGTCCACCTGGAAGTCGAGGTGCCCGAAGGCCAGCCGCGCTACCTGGGGCGCGGCAGCCAGCGCGTCGGCGGCGGCCAGGCCCGCCACGCTTTCCACCAGCGGCACCAGCGCGGCGTGCAGGCCGGCGGCCTGGGCCACGGCCTGCAGGGCCTGCGCGCGCTCGGCCTTGGGCACCACGGCGCCGGCCAAGCCCTGGGCGGTGAGTTGTGCCAACGCCTGCAGATCGGCCGCAAACCAGGGGGTTGCCTCGCTGTTGATGCGCACCAGCAGCCGTGCGCGCTGCGGGGCCGGCAGGGCGGCCAGCGCGTCGGCCAGGGCGGTGCGGGCGCGTTCCTTGTCGGCGGGGGCCACGGCGTCCTCCCAGTCTGCAATCACCAGGTCGGCGCCGCTGGCCAGGGCCTTGGGCAGCCGCTCGGGTTGGGTGGCGGGAACGAAGAGGAAGGAGCAGGCGTGGCGCACGGAGTCGGTCATGGGAAGCAGGGAGGCGGGAACAGCGCGGGTCAGGCGTATTCGGAGATTTCGATCAGGTTGTGGTCCGGGTCGCGCACGTAGACCGAGCGGATGGGGCCGCGCGCGCCGGTGCGCTGCACCGGGCCGCACTCGATGGCAATGCCGTGCTCGGCCAGGCGCTGCTGCACCTGCGCCAGCGGGATGGACGCAATGAAGCACAGGTCCAGCGCGCCCGGCAGGGGGTGCAGGGCCTTGGGCTCGAACTCGCGGCCCTGGATGTGCAGGTTGATCTTCTGCCCGTTGAACACAAAGGCCTTGCGGCCTTCGCCAAAGGTCTGCAGCGCCATGCCCAGCACGGTGCAGTAGAAGTGCACGCACTGCGCTTCATGGGCGGTGGTGAGCACGAGGTGGTCCAGTCGGTCGATCATGGGGTGCCTTGTGGTGCAAGCGCCCCAGCCGGTAGCGTGCCAGCCGGGGCAAACCGGGCGAGATTACTCCGCGCTCACGCCGGCGGCCTTGATGACCTTGTCCCAGCGCGCCACCTCGGCTTCCAGGTGCTTGCGCAGGCCTTCGGGCGTGGCCTTGTCGGGCGAGACCAGGTCGGAGCTCAACTCGGCGATGCGCTTTTTCACGTTCTCGTCCTTGATCGCCACGTTCAACGCCTTGTTGAGCTTCTCGATCACGTCCTTGGGCGTGCCCTTGGGGGCGTACATGCCGTGCCACACCTTCACGTCGAAGCCCTTGAGGCCCTGCTCGTCCAGCGTGGGAATGTTGGGCATGGATGCCAGGCGCTGCGGCGTGGTCACGCCGAACACCTTGGCGCGCTTGCCATCCCGGATCACCGGGGCGGTCTGCGTGGTCTGGTCGCACAGCAGGTCCACCTGGCCGCCCATCAGGTCGTTCATGGCCGGGCCGGCGCCCTTGTAGGGCACGGTGGTCAGCTTCACGCCCACCTGGTGCATGAACAGCATGCCGCACAGCTGCGACACGGCACCCACGCCTGCGTTGGCCAGCGACACCTTGTCCTGGTTCTTCTTCACGTAGTCCAGCAGCTCGGGGAAGGTGTTGGCGGGGAAGTCCTTGCGCGACAGCAGCGTCATGGGCACGTCCAGCACCTGCCCGATGTACTCGAAGTCCTTGAGCGGGTCATAGGGCAGCTTCTTGTACAGCGCCGGGGCCGTGGCCATGCCCATGTGATGGATCAGGATGGTGTAGCCGTCGGGCTTGGAGCGCACGATGCGCGCGGGCGCCAGCGTGCCGCCCGCGCCCACGGTGTTCTCCACCACCACCGTCTGGCCCAGCGACTGGCCCATGGGCACGGCCAGCAGGCGCGCCACCACGTCGGTGGGGCCGCCGGCGCTGTAGGGCACGACCAGGGTGACGTTCTTTTCAGGCCAGGTGTTGGCGGCGGCAGGGCCGCCCAAGGCCATCGCCGCGCAGGCCGCGGCGATGGCGCCGAAGGTGGTGCGCCGGGAAATCGGGATGAAGCGTGCGGTCATGCGTGTGTCTCCTTGTCGGTGGTGGTGAAGAGGGCGTCTTCTGCGCCCCTGGGGGAATCATGGGCCGCGGCGCAGGCGGGACCGCCGGTCAGCCCAGCAGATGCTGCGTGCGCGGCCACTCCTGCACTTGCCACAGGCGCTGCACGGCCGCCCGGGCCTGCGCATCGGACACCGCGCCGCCGTAGGCGGCCAGGCGCAGGGCCTTGGCCGTGAGTTCCTCGCGCGAGAGGGTGTTGCCGGGGTCGCCCTTGGGCTCTTCCACACGCCCGGCCAGCGTGCGGCCGTCGGTCGTCTGCACGGTGACTTTGCCGATCCAGCGCTGCGGGTAAGCGGCGTCCACCTCGGGGTCCAGCACCATGCGCACCTTCTCGCGCAAGGTCACAGTGTCCGGGGCCAGGAACTGCTCGTCGAATTCGGTCAAACCCGCATGGCCAAAGCGTGCGGCCAATGCCAGCACCGTGCCCATGGAGAATTTGCTCTGGTGCACCGTGGTGGGCGAGACCACCGGTCCCAGCACGTCGATGGCACCCTGGTGCACATGGCAGGTCACCTGTGCGATGTCGGCGGGCGCCAGGCCGTGCTCGCGCATCACCTGCTGCAGCGCGTCGGCCGCGGGGTGCGTATGGCGGCACGAGGCATGCCACTTGAACGATGTCTCGGCCGTGGCCCAACGGGTGCCCAGGCCCTCGGTGAGCTTGGCCGGGTTGGCATCGCTGGACATGCCCGCGGCCAGGCCCTGCGGCCCGGTGAAGATGTCCTGCGCGCCGGTGAAGCCGTCCTGGGCCAGGTAGGCGGCCATCAGGCCGGCCGCGGCGGCGTGGGCCGTGTGCAGCTGCTTGCTGTCGGCTGCGGTGCGCAAAAATTCCCACAGCCCCGCCGACTGCGTGCCGGCCGAGCCAAACGCATGCTGCATCTGCGCGGGCGTGAGCTCCAGCAGGCGCCCCACGGCAGCGGCTGCCGCCAGCGTGCCGGCCGTGGCCGTGGTGTGGAACACCTTGTAATGGCTGCGGCCCAAGAATTCGCCCACGCGGATGCCGACCTCATAGCCCGCCACGCAGGCCGCCATGAGCTGCGCGCCGCTGGCGCCGATGCTTTGCGCCACGGCCAGCGCGGGCGGAAAGACCACGGCCGCCGGGTGGAACACCGAGCCGTTGTGCACATCGTCCTGCTCGGCCACATGGCTGGCCGCGGCGTTGGCCAGCGCGGCCATCATGGGGCTGCTGGTGGCGCCGTGGCCGATCACCTCGGCCGGGCCGCTGGCAGGGCCTTGCGACAGGGCAAAGCGCGTGATGCTGGCCACGGGCCGCGCGCGGCAGCCGGCCAGCACGGAGCCGAACCAGTCCACCCACAGGTCTTCGGTGCGGCGCTGCACGGGTGCGGGCACGTCGCTCCATTGCAGCGTGGCGGCAAACTGGGCCAGGGGATGGATGGTGACTTGGGTTTCTTGCTTCATTTCGGGCTCCCGGGCAGGCGTATCAAGCGCTAGGGCCTGTTCACACTATTTTTGCCAGTGCGAATGGCGTGAAAACCGCGCCAATCTAGGCGCGTGACGACGCCAAGGCCGGGGCCTTGGCTAGGAGGGCAACGACGAATGGCGCGGTTCTCACTCCGTTCCCTCCGGGTTGCGATCAAAAAGGGCCATTCGCGGCGTTGCCAAGCCTCGCTGGGGTAGCACCCCAGCTTCGTTTGGCGCCTTGCGCCTGGCCCTTTTTGATCGCAACGCATCTGGCAAAAATAGTGTGAACAGGCCCTAGCAGCTATGGTTTTTGCGTCAAAGAGGTTGCGGTGCCTGCAGGGCGTCGATCTGCTCGGCGCTCCAGCCCAGCTCGGCCAGGATGGCGGCGTTGTGCTGGCCCACGGCAGGCACGGCGTCCATGCGGTAATCGAACGCGCTGTTCACGCCGGGCGGCAGCAGCGCCGGGATGCGGCCCACGGGGGAATCCACTTCGCTCCAGCGTTGGCGTGCGGCCAGCTGCGGGTGCGCCCACAGGTCGGCCATGTCGTTCACGCGGGCGTTGGCGATGCCCGCCTGGTCCAGCCGCTCGACGACCTGGGCGGCGCTGAGCGTGGAGAACTCTTGCAGGATCAGCGCCTGCAGCGCGTCGCGGTGGGCGTTGCGCTGGCCGTTGCTGTCAAAACGCGCGTCCGTGGCCACTTCGGGGCGCTGCAGCACGGCGTCGCAAAAGGCCTTCCATTCGCGCTCGTTCTGCAGGCCCAGCATCACCGTCTTGCCATCGCCCGCCACGAACGGGCCATAGGGGTAGATGCTGGCGTGCGATGCGCCGGTACGCGGCGGCGGCGGCGCGCCGTCAAAGGCGTAGTACATCGGATAGCCCATCCACTCGCCCATGGCTTCGAGCATGGACACATCGATGTGGCTGCCCTCGCCCGTCTTGCCGCGCAGCAGCAGGGCCGACAGGATGTTGGTGTAGGCATACATGCCCGCGGCGATGTCGGCCACCGAGATGCCGGACTTGGATGGCGTCTCGGGCGTGCCCGTGACGGAGAGGAACCCCGCCTCGCTCTGGATCAGCAGGTCATAGGCCTTCTTGTCGCGGTACGGGCCGTCCGCGCCGTAGCCGCTGATGTCGCACACGATGAGCTTGGGGTTGTGCGCCTTGAGCGCTTCGTACGACAGGCCCATGCGCGCGGCCGCGCCCGGCGCGAGGTTCTGCACCAGCACGTCGGCGGTCTTGAGCAGCTGCAGTAGCGCGGCCTTGGCCTGGGGCTGCTTCACATCGAGCGCCAGGCTCTCCTTGCTGCGGTTGATCCAGGTGAAGTGCGACGACTGGCCCTTCACGCGCTGGTCGTAGCCGCGCGCGAAGTCGCCGCTGCCGGGGCGCTCCACCTTGATGACGCGCGCGCCCAGGTCGGCCAGCTGGCGCGTGCAGAACGGCGCGGCCACCGCGTGTTCCAGCGAGACGACGGTGATGCCGTCAAGGGGGCGGATGGTTTTTGTCATGGGTCAGTCGTTCCCTGTACGAGCGCGGTGAGCGGCGCTTGCGACCGGCGCAACCCAACCTCAGGGACACCGAGGAAGGGCCGCCCCGCACCGAGGGTGTCGTCCCCCTCCCGCAAAGCGAGAGAGGGGGAAGGCGCGCAGCGACTCAGGGGGTGTTGCATTTAAAACGAACGGGGCAAGCCCAGGATGTGCTCGGCCACGTAGCTGTAGATCATGTTGGTCGAAATCGGCGCCACCTGGTACAGGCGCGTCTCGCGGAATTTGCGCTCGATGTCGTACTCGCACGCGAAGCCAAAGCCGCCGTGGGTCTGCAGGCAGACGTTGGCCGCTTCCCAGCTGGCCTTGGCCGCCAGGTACTTGGCCATGTTGGCCTCGGCGCCCGCGTTCTGGTGGGCGTCAATCTTCTCGCAGGCCTTCCAGCGCATCAGGTTGGCGGCTTCCAGCTCGATGAAGGCATCGGCAATCGGGAACTGCACGCCCTGGTTCTGGCCGATGGGGCGGTTGAACACCACGCGCTCCTTGGCGTATTTGCTGGCCCGGTCGATGAACCAGTAGCCATCGCCAATGCACTCGGCGGCGATCAGCGTGCGCTCGGCGTTCAGGCCGTCCAGCAGGGTCTTGAAGCCCTTGCCTTCTTCGCCCAGCAGCGCGTCCTCGGGGATCTCGAGGTTGTCGAAGAACAGTTCGTTGGTCTCGTGGTTGACCATGTTCAGGATGGGGCGCACGGTGAGGCCGTTGCCAATCGCCTGGTGCAGGTCGATCAGGAAGCACGACAGGCCGTCGGAGCGCTTTTTCACCTGGTCGGCGGGCGTGGTGCGGGCCAGCAAAATCATCAGATCGCTGTGCTGGATGCGCGAGATCCAGACCTTCTGGCCGTTGATGACCCAGCGGCCGTCTTTCTTGACGGCGCTGGTCTTGAGCTTGGTGGTGTCGCTGCCCGTGGTGGGCTCGGTCACGCCCATGGACTGGATGCGCAGCTCGCCCGAGGCAATCTTGGGCAGGTATTTCTGCTTTTGCGCTTCGCTGCCGCTGCGCACGATGGCGTTCATCACGTACATCTGGCCGTGGCAGGCGCCGGAGTTGCCGCCGCTGCGGTTGATCTCTTCCATGATGACCGAGGCCTCGGCCATGGTCAGGCCCGAGCCGCCGTACTCCTGCGGAATCAACGCGGCCATCCAGCCGGCCTGGGTCAGGGCGTCGACAAAGGCCTCGGGGTAGCCGCGGGCCTCATCGATCTTGCGGAAATATTCGTCGGGGAACTGGGCACAGAGGGCGCGCACGGCGTCGCGGATTTCCTGGTACTGGTCGGGCTGGTGGATCATGGTGGTTTTCAAGTGTTTTTGGTCTCTGACGCTGATGTGGTAAGCGCCAGCAGCTATGGATTTGGTAGTTTTCAGGCCAGCGTGGCGGTGCCCTGCATGGTCAGCCAGCCCTCGTGGTCCTGGGCCCACAGCTCCACGGTCTTGCCATCGGCCGACGGCTTGCCGTGCACGCTGAACGGGTGCAGGTCGAAGGTGGGGCGCACGGCGCGGAAGTCGAACGTGAGCACCTGCGCACCGGGCAGGCTGCGGCGCAGCAGGTCCAGCAGCAGCGTGGCGATCAGCGGGCCGTGCACGATCAGGCCGGGGTAGCCCTCGACCTCGGTCACGTACTTGCGGTCGTAATGGATGCGGTGGCCGTTGAAGGTGAGCGCGGAGTAGCGAAACAGCAGCACGGCGTCGGGCACGATGGTGCGCGACCAGGCGGCCTGGCCCTCCAGCTGCGGCTTTTGCGGCGTGGGCGCCGGGTCGCCGGGCTGGGCGGCGCTGCGGTAGACGATGTCGTGCTCCTCGGTGAGCGCCAGGCCCTGCGCGTTGCGGTACTGGTGCTCCACCAGCACGAAGAGCAGCTCACCCGAGCGCCCGGCCTTGTGCTTGACGGACTGGATGGTGGAGGTGCGCTGCACCTGCTGGCCCACCTGCAGCGGGTTGGCACCATCTCCCTGCATTTCCCAGCGCAGGCGCCCCCCCGCCCACATGCGGCGCGGCAGCGGCACGGGCGGCAGAAAACCCCCGCGCTTGGGGTGCCCGTCCGGGCCGATCTCGCTCTGGCGCGCATGCGGCAGGAAGTACAGCCAGTGCCACAGCGGCGGCACGGTGGTGCCGGGGGCGGGCGCAGGGTCGTCGCGGTCCAGCGTGGCCGACAGCGCCGCGATGGGCGTGGCCGTGAGGGTGTCGCTCAGGGTTTCGCTTTGGCCCTGCCAGGTCTGCAGGTGCGCGAGCTGGGCGGTGTCGATGGTGGGTTCGGTCATGGTCGCCATCGTGCGGTCTGGCCGACACCCGCGCAATCCGCGTTTGTGAAAGCGCCTCTTCGTCGCCCATGAAGCCCCCGGGGTCTTCGCGCCGCTTTCATGGGGCCGAAGCCCGCCCTTGCGATTGCCGAATAGCGCGGGCGGCCCTTTGCCGTCATGCTCGCAGCCATTGATTTCCTATCGCAAACAAAGGACGACAGACATGGCGCAGAAGATGGTGCAGGACAAGGTGGTGGTGGTGACGGGGGCTGGCGGCGGCATCGGGCGCGACATGGCGCTGGCGCTGGCCGCCGCCGGGGCCAAGGTGGTGGTGAACGACATCGGCACCTCCACCACGGGCGAAGGCACCGACGCCGGCCCCGCGCAGAAGGTGGTCGAGGAGATCAAGGCCGCTGGCGGCCAGGCCGTGGCCAACATGGACAGCGTGGCCGAGGCCGCTGCGGCGGGCCGCATCATCCAGTGCGCGTTGGACCACTTCGGCCGCATCGACGGCGTGGTCAACAACGCGGGCATCCTGCGTGACCGCTTCTTCCACAAGATGAGCCTGGACGAGTGGGACGCCGTGCTCAAGGTGCACCTGTACGGCAGCTACTACATGAGCCGCGCGGCCGCCAACCATTTCAAGGAGCAGGAGAGCGGCGCCTTCGTGCACATGACCTCCACCTCGGGCCTGATCGGCAACTTCGGCCAAGCCAACTACAGCGCGGCCAAGCTGGGGCTGGTGGCGCTGTCCAAGTCCATCGCGCTGGACATGCAGAAGTTCCACGTGCGCTCCAACTGCATCGCGCCCTTTGCGTGGAGCCGCATGATCGGCTCGATCCCCACCGACACGCCCGAGCAGCAGGCGCGCGTGGCCAAGATCCAGCAGATGACGCCCAACAAGATCGCCCCGCTGGCCGTGTACCTGCTGTCGGACCAGGCCCAGGACGTGAACGCCCAGGTCTTCGCCGTACGCAACAACGAAATCTTCCTGATGAGCCAGCCGCGCCCCCTGCGCTCGGTGCACCGCAGCGAAGGCTGGACGCCCGAGTTCATCGCCGAGCACGGCATGCCCGCGCTCAAGGCCTCGTTCGTGCCCATGGAGCGCTCGGGCGACGTGTTCTCCTGGGATCCTGTGTAAGCAGGGAACAACCCCCTGAGGCGCTGCGCGCCTTCCCCCTTCTCTCGCATCGCTGCGCGCTGCGGGAAGGGGGACGCCACCAGCGCGGCGGGGCGGNGCGGCCAGCCCAGGCCCTTGCGCGGTGGCCGCTGGCCTGGGGACGCGCCAGTTGCATGGCGCGCTGGCAATACACAACCTTATGGACAACTGAGATGGCCATTGACTATCACCACCTGAAGGCGCGCGATTTTGGCGTGATCCGCCAGACGTACACCGAGCGCGACACCATGCTCTACGCGCTCAGCCTCGGGCTGGGCAACGATCCGCTGAACGCCAGCGCGCTGCCCTTCGTCTACGAGGGGCTGGAAGGCGGCCTGCGCGCTCTGCCGTCGCAGGCCGTGGTGCTGGGCTACCCGGGCTTCTGGGCGCGCGAGGCGGACACGGGCATCGACTGGGTCAAGCTTCTGCATGGCGAGCAGCGCATGCGCCTGCACCGCCCGCTGCCCGCGAGCGGCGAGGTCGTGGGCCACAACCGCATCACGCACCTGACCGACAAGGGCGAGGGCAAGGGCGCCATCATGGTGACCGAGCGGCGCCTGGAAACCGCCGCCGGCGAGCTGCTGGCCACCGTGCAGCAGGTGACCTTTCTGCGCGGGGATGGCGGCTACAGCCAGCAGGGCGGCGGCCAGCCCAGCGACGCACCGCTGCCCGCGCTGCAGCCCACGCCGCAGGACCGCGCGCCCGACTTCACCGACACCCAGCCCACCCGCCCCGAGGCGGCGCTGCTCTATCGCCTGATGGGCGACTACAACCCGCTGCACGCCGACCCGGCCGTGGCCGCCAAGGCAGGCTTCGAGCGCCCCATCCTGCACGGGCTGGCCAGTTACGGCCTGGTGGCGCACGCGCTGCTGCGCCAGTGCTGTGGCGGCGATCCCGCGCGCCTCAAGGCGCTGGACATCCGCTTTGCCGCCCCGGTGTACCCGGGCGAGACGTTGGTGACCGAGATCTGGCGCGTGCCCGGCCAACCGACGCAGGTGCAGCTGCGCGCCCGTGTGCTCGAACGCGACAAGGTGGTGCTGAGCCACGGCTTCGCCGAACTGGCGTGAGCTATCAAAAAGTGAGCTGCCGGCGCTTCATAGGTAAGCGCTGGAGCTCGTTCTGAATCAAAAACCCTGGAGCACGCCATGAGCGCACCCCCCGTGTTGACCTCCGTGCAGGACGGCATCGGCACCATCACCCTGAACCGTCCCGAGGCACGCAACGCGCTCAACCAGGCCATGCGCCCAGCCCTGGCCGCCGCCATCGCGCAGATGCGCGACGACGCGCAGGTGCACGCGGTCATCCTCACCGGCGCGGGCGGCGCGTTCTGCTCGGGCGGCGACATCTCGGCCATGCTGGACACCAGCCGCACCGGCCTGGCCTTTCGCAAGGGCATGCGCGAGCTGCACCAGTGGTTCCCCGAACTCGTGAACCTGGAAAAGCCCGTGATCGCCGCGGTGGACGGCCCGGCCTTCGGCGCGGGCCTGAGCCTGGCGCTGGCGGCCGACTTCGTGCTGGCCACGCGCCGCGCCAAGTTCTGCGCGGTGTTCGGCCGCATCGGCCTGATCCCCGACCTGGGCGCGATGCACCTGCTGCCGCGCATCGTGGGCCAGCAAAAGGCCAAGGAGCTGGTCTTCACCGCGCGCACCGTCGATGCCGAGGAAGCCAAGCAACTGGGCATGGTGTTCGACATCGTGGACGACGCCACCGCGCTGACCGAGGCCGCGTTGGCGCTGGCACGGCGCTTTGGCGAGGCCTCCACCGCTGCCATCGGCATGGCCAAGACCATCATGAACCAGTCCTTCGAGAGCGACGCGCGCACCATCGCCGAGCTGGAGTCCTATGCGCAGTCTGTGTGCCGCGGCTCGGCATACCACCAAGAGGCGGTGCAGCGCTTCAAGGACAAGCAGCCCATGCGCTTCGACTGGGATAAATCGAAATGACTCCCCCCTGTGTCGCCTGCGGCGCCATCCCCCCAGGGGGACGACGCCAGTGGCCGGGCGAAGCCCGCTCCACGGCGTCCGCTGGCATGGCCTGCTCCGCGGCCATCGGACCGGTGCCGTCGCGCCAGTTTCATGGGTTGCGGGTGGCGCGCTGCGCCATGGATGACTGATATGAGCGCATTGGCCGAACGCTTGCAGGCACTGATCCGCCCCGGCGACACGCTGTGGTGGGGCCAGGCCACGGCCGAGCCGCTGACGCTCACACGCGCCGTGGTGCAGCAGCGCCACGCGCTGGCGCAGGGCGGGCGGCTGCGCGTGTTCGTGGGCATCGGCGCGTCGGACACGCTGCAGCCCGGGCAGGCCGACGCCATCGATTTCTTCGGCTATGCCGCGGGCGGGCCGCACCGCGCCCTGGCCCAGGCCGGCGTGCTGGACATCCTGCCCAGCCACTATTCCCATCTGCCGGGCCTGATCCGCGCGGGGGTGCTGCCGGCCGACGTGGTGCTGCTGCAGGTGTCGCCGCCCGATGCGCTGGGCCGCTACAGCCTGGGGCTGGTGCAGGAATACCTGCCCGCCGCCATCGAGCGCGCGCGCGTGGTGATTGCCGAGGTGCACCCCGACGTGCCCTGGACGCACGGCGGCCTGCACCTGCAGGCCAGCGACTTCGCGCTGCTCATCGACGCCGAGCACCCGCCGCTGGACCAGAGCCGCAGCGCGCCCGGCCCGGTGGAGCAGGCCATTGCGCGCCATGTGGCGGGGTGGGTGGAAGACGGCGCCACGCTGCAGCTGGGCATCGGCAACCTGCCCGAGGCCGTGCTGGCCGCGCTGCACGGCCACCGCGACCTGGGCCTGCACAGCGGCGCGGTGGGCGACGGCATTGCGGCCCTGGCCGAGGCCGGCGTGCTCACCAACGCCAGGAAGAGCCTGGACACCGGCGTGGGCATTGGCGGCATCCTCATGGGCGGCGAGAAGCTACGCCGCTGGGCGCACCGCAACCCACAGATCGAGCTGCGCGGCACCGACTACACGCACGACCCAGAGGTGCTGGCCGCCAGCCACAAGCTCACCGCCATCAACGCGGCCATCGAGGTGGACCTCACCGGCCAGATCAACGCCGAGGTGGCCGCCGGCTGCTACGTGGGCGCCGTGGGCGGCGCGGTGGACTTCCTGCGCGGCGCCGCCCGCAGCAAAGGCGGCCTGCCCATCGTGGCGCTGCCCGCCACCGCCAAGGGCAAGACGCGCATCGTGGCGCAGCTCTCGGGCCCGGTGAGCACGCCGCGCAGCGACGCGGGCCTGATCGTCACCGAGCATGGCGTGGCCGACCTGCGCGGCCAGACGCTGTCGCGCCGCGTGCGCCGGCTGATCGACATTGCCGCCCCCGAACACCGCGCCGACCTGGAGCGCCAGGCCCACGACACGCTGCGCCGCTGTGGCGCGGTATTTCAAATTTGATAGCTATTAGCGCATGTCAGATAAGCGCTAGCGGCCATTTTCATTCATATTTCAAGGAGCAACACCATGCGCAGAGCCGCCATCGTCACCCCCGTCCGCACCCCCGTCGGCACCTTTGGCGGCAGCCTGCGGCCCGTGCCCGTCGAGGAGCTGGCCGCCACCACCGTGCGTGCCGTGGTTGAGAGAAGCGGCATCGACCCCGCCCGCATCGACGACGTGGTCATGGCCCAGTCGTACGCCAACAGCGAGGTGCCCTGCGTAGGCCGCTGGGCCGCGCTGCAGGCAGGGCTGCCGGTATCGGTGCCCGGCATGCAGCTGGACCGGCGCTGCGGCGGCGGCCTGCAGGCCATCGTCACCGCCGCGATGATGGTGCAAAGCGGCGCCGCCGACGTGGTGATTGCCGGTGGCGTCGAGAGCATGAGCAACATCGAGTACTACAGCACCGACATGCGCTGGGGCGCGCGTTCGGGCAATGTGCGCTTTTACGACCGCCTGGACCGCGGGCGCGAGCGCTCGCAGCCGGTGGAGCGCTTCGGCAAGATCTCCGGAATGATCGAGACGGCGGAGAACCTGGCGCGCGACTATGGCATTACGCGCGAGGAGGCCGATGCCTTCGCGCTGCGCAGCCACCAGCGCGCGGCGGCCGCCTGGGAGGCGGGCCGCTTTGCCGACGAAATCGTTCCCGTGCAGGTGCCGCAGCGCAAGGGCGAGCAGGTCACGTTTGCCCGCGATGAGGGCTTTCGCGCCGACGTCACGCCCGAGAGCCTGGCCAAGCTGCGCGTGCTGATGCCGAACGGCACCGTCACCGCTGGCAACGCCAGCCAGCAAAACGATGCCTCGGCTGCCTGCCTGATCGTGGCCGAGGACAAGCTGGCCGAGCTGGGCCTCACGCCCATGGCCACGCTGGTGGGCTGGGCGGCCGCGGGCTGCGAGCCATCGCACATGGGCATCGGCCCGGTGCCGGCCACGCAAAAGCTGCTGGCGCGCCTGGGCCTGAAGATCGACGACATGGACCTGGTGGAGCTCAACGAGGCCTTCGCCTGCCAGGTGCTGTCGGTGCTCAAGGGCTGGGGCTGGCAGGACCAGGACGCCATCGAGCACAAGCTCAACGTCAACGGCTCGGGCATCTCGCTGGGCCACCCCATAGGCGCCACCGGCGTGCGCATCCTGGCCACGCTGCTGCACGAGCTGCAGCGCCGCAAGGGCCGCTACGGCCTGGAGACCATGTGCATCGGCGGTGGGCAGGGGATTGCGGCGGTGTTTGAGCGGGTGTAAATCCGCTAGCTGCGGGGCCTGCGGGAAAACCCTCTCCAAGCAGGCCTGAAGCCCGGCTTCGGCAAAAGCAGATTCACACCAGGCCCGCCGGGGGGCACCATCGCGGCCGTTGCTCACGCGCCGCACCACGGGTGCGTGGCCGTTCCGCCGGGGCAGTTCGCGCGTGCAACGCAGCCCCCGGCCCCCCAAGACTGACAGGAGACATTTTCATGACCGCATCCCCCCGCCGCCTCGCCCTGGCCGCCCTGGCGCTGGCGCCTTTTGCCCTTGCGCTGCCCGCCGCCGCGCAGGACGGCCAGCCCGTGCGCCTCATCGTGGGCTATGCCGCGGGCGGCCCCGTGGACCAGGGCGCGCGCCTGTTTGCGCCGGCGCTGTCCAGGGAACTGGGCATGCCGGTCATGGTGGAGAACAAGACCGGTGCCAACGCCACCATTGCCGGCAGCGAGGTGGTGCGCGCCAAGCCCGATGGCCTGACGCTGTGGTTTGCCGCCAGCCCCACCATCACCATCAGCCCCAACGTGATGACCAAGATGCCGTTCGACCCGGCCAAGGATCTGACGCCCGTGGCGCCCATCCTGAGCTACTACAACGTGCTGGTGGTCAACAACAACGAGCCCTACAAGAGCGTGCGCGAGCTGGTGGCTGCCGCCAAGGCCAGCCCCGGCAAGCTGGCCTACGGCTCGGCGGGCGTGGGCGGCTCCAACCACCTGGGCGCGCTGCTGTTTGCCAAGCGCAGCGGCATCGACATGAACCACATCCCGTACAAGGGCAACGCCCCGGCGATGACGGACGTGATCGGCGGGCAACTGAACATGATGCTGGACATCATCAGCACGGCCAGCACCTACATCCACAGCGGCAAGGTACGCGCCATTGCCGTCACCTCGCCGCAGCGCAATGCCTCGCTGCCCGACGTGCCCACGTTCGCCGAGTCGGGCATCGAGGGCCTCAAGGGCTTTGACGTCGGCGGCTGGTATGGCGTCTATGGCCCCAAGGGCATGTCGCCCGAGCTGGTGGCCAGGCTCAACAAGGCCGTCAATGCCGCGCTGCAGCAGCCAGACCTGAAGAAGCGCTACAAGGAACTGGGCTACGACGAGTGGACCGGCGCGCCGCAAAAGCTGGCCGAGCGCGGCGCACAAGAGCGCGCCATGTGGGCCACGGTGACCCAGGGCATCACCGTGGATTGAGATGGCAGAGCGCATCCATCACCTGCTGGACCGCTGGCTGGCCGAGGCGCCCGCGCGGCCCTTCATTCATCTGCCGGACGGCCGCAGCCTGAGTTTTGCCGACCTGGGCGCGCACACCGACACGGCCGAGGCCGAACTGCGGGCCCTGGATGTGCGCCCTGGCGACCGCGTGCTGGTGGTGGCCGAGAACTGCCCCGAGCATGCTGCGCTGATCCTGGCCTGCAGCCGCGTGGGCGCCTGGTCCTGCGGCGTGAACGCACGCATGGCACCGGCCGAGATCGACGCCTTCGTCGACAAGGCCGATGCGCGCGTGGTGTTCTTCACGGCTGCGGCATCGCGCAGCGCCGCCGCGCATGCCCAGCGCTTCGCGGCGGTCGATTCCGCGCTGCCGGGCATGCAGCACGGCGCGGTTCTCCAGGACGCGCAGCCCGAGGCAGGTGCGCTGCGCGATACGGTCGCCTCGCTGATCTTCACCTCGGGCACCACGGGCCAGCCCAAGGGCGTGATGCTCACGCACGATGCGCTGATCCACTTTGCGCGCGTGTCGGGGGCATCGCGTGCGCTGGGTCCGCAGGACCGCAGCTACGCCTTTGTGCCCATGACCCACATCTTCGGTCTGGGCACGGCGCTGCTCAGCTCGCTGCTGGCCGGTGCGCAGCTCGTGATGCGCCCGCAGTTCGATCCCGACGACCTGCTGGATGCGCTGGCCCACCATGGCGTGTCGCAGCTACAGGGGCCGCCCGCGCTGTTCTCGCGCCTGCTGGCGCATCTGCAGGAGCGCGGCATCCAGCGGCCCGAGGCGCCGGCGCTGCGCTACCTCTACACCGGGGCGGGCCCGCTCGACCTGGCGCTCAAGCAGCGCGTGGAGGCCGCCTTCGGCCAGGCGCTGCACCACGGCTACGGCCTGTCGGAATACGCGGGTTCGGTGCACCTCACGCGCCTGGGCGAGCAGCGGCCCGACACCAGTGCCGGCTACGCCGTGGCCGAGGCCGAGGTGCGTGTGACCGACCCGGCCACGGCCGCGGTGATGCGCGAAGGTGGCTGGTACGCCAGCGGCGACCTGGGCGAGATGCATGCCGACGGCGCGCTGTTCGTCGTGGGGCGTCTGAAGGAAATGATCATCCGCTCGGGCTTCAACGTCTACCCCGCCGAGGTGGAAACCGCGCTCAACACCCACCCCAGCGTGCAGCGCTCGGCCGTGGTGGGCCGCACGGTGGAGGACGGCAACGAGGAGATCGTGGCCTTTGTGGAGTTGCGCCCCGGCGCCGCGCTGGATGCCGATGCCATGCAGTCCCATTTGCGCGAGCTGCTCGCGCCCTACAAGCGCCCGTCCCACATCGTCGCCCTGAGCGAACTGCCCACCAATACCAATGGCAAGGTGCTCAAGCGCACCCTGAAAGACCAGGCCTTGGGCCTGACCACCTGAACGATAGGAGACACACCATGCATTCCACCCCCTCCCGCCGCAACTTCATCGCCGGCAGCCTGCTTGCCGCCGCCCATCCGCTGGCGGCGCTCGCGGCCGACCCCTGGCCCAGCAAGCCCGTGCGTTTCATCGTGCCGTTCCCGCCCGGCGGCCCGGTGGACACCACCGCCCGCGTCTTCAGCCACAGGCTGTCCGAGATCTGGAAGACGCCCACCGTCATCGACAACCGCGCCGGCGCGGGCGGCGTGGTGGGCGCCACGGCCGCCGCCAAGGAGGCACCCGACGGTTACGGCCTCTTCGTGGGTGCCATCCACCACTCGGTCAACCCCTCGTTGATGGGCAAGCTGCCCTACGACATCGAGAAGGACTTCGCGCCCATCAGCTTCGCGGCCATGTTCCCCGTGTTCATCGTGGCGCACCCCTCGGTGCCGGCCAACACCATCCAGGAGCTGATCGCGCTGGCCAAGAAGGGCACGCCGCTGGCCTATGGCTCGTCGGGCAACGGGGGCGGCACGCACCTGGCGGGCGAGCTGTTCAACATGGAGGCGGGGACCAAGCTGCAGCACATTCCCTACAAGGGCAGCGCCCCCGCGATGAACGACCTGCTGGGCGGCCAGGTGCAGCTCATGTTCAGCGACGCACCCACGGCGCTGCAGCACATCAAGAGCGGCCGCGTGAAGGTGCTGGGCGTGGCCAGCCGCCAGCGCTCGGCCATGCTGCCCGACGTGCCCACGGGCGTGGAATCGGGCCTGCCGGGCTATGAGGCGTATTCGTGGGCCGCGCTGTTCGCGCCCGCCAAGACGCCCCAGGCCGTGCTGGACAAGATCAACGCCGACTTCAACACCGCGATGAAAGACCCCGCCGTGCGCCAGCGCCTGCTGGACGCCGGCGCCGAGGCCGATCCCGGCACGCAGGAGCAGATGCGCCAGCGCCTGCGCGGCGAGCTGGACAAGTGGGCCAAGGTCATCAAGACGGCGGGGATCACGCCGGGGTGATGCCGCGGCGAAGACGCCCTTTCAGATTGTCGAATTGAAGTGATGCGGTGGCCGGGGCATGCTGTGCCTCGTACTCCGAAGACTCGAAGAATCCCATGCACCTGAGCGCACAGACCCACTACCAGGCCGAGCTGGATGCCGGCCGCTTTTGCCTGCAGCACTGTCCGCAGTGCAAGAACCACGTATTCACGCCGCGCGAGCTGTGCCCGCATTGCGGCGCCAGCCCGCTGCGCTGGGTGCGCGCCAGCGGCCTGGGCACCGTGTATTCCGCCACCACCATCGCACGCAAGGCGGACGCGGGGGGCAACTACAACGTCGCGCTGATCGATCTGGATGAAGGCGTGCGCATGATGAGCCGCGTGGAGGGCGTGGCGCCCGAAGACGTGCGCATCGGCCAGCGGGTGCAGGCCCGCGTGGCGCAGAAGGACGGGCGCGGCCTGGTGCTGTTCCAGCCCGCAGCGCAAGGGGGTGCCGCATGAGCCGCGTTCCGCAATCCCCCCTGGACGCCGCCGCCGTGAACCGGCCGCTGCGCGGCCGCGCAGCCATCGTCGGCGCCGCCACCTACGGCTGCGGCGAGGCGCCGGGCATGGACGACATGACGCTGCTGGTGCGCGCGGCGCACGCGGCCGTGGCCGACGCGGGGCTGACCATGCAGGACATCGACGGCCTGGCCACCTGCAGTGTGAACGCCAGCATGTGGACCATGCCGGTGATCGAACACCTCGGCATCAACCCGACCTATGTGGACGGCACGATGATCGGTGGCTCCAGCTTCATCGCCCACCTGCTGCCCGCCATCCGCGCGCTGGAGGCCGGGCAGTGCAAGGCCGTGCTGGTGTGCTACGGCAGCGCGCAGCGCTCGGCCACCTTCGGGCGCAAGGAAAGCGTGGCCGCACGCCGCTTCCTGGACCCGCAGCCGTACGAATTCCCGTATGAGCCGGTGCTGCCCGTGTCCGCCTATGCGCTGGCCGCCGCGCGCCACATGCACGAATTCGGCACCACGCGCGAACAACTGGCCGAGGTGGCCGTGGCCGCACGTGCCTGGGCGCAGCAGAACCCCGAGGCGTTCATGCGCGACCCGCTCACCATCGAGGATGTGCTGGCGGCCCGGCCCATCGCCAGCCCGCTCACCGTGCGCGACTGCTGCCTGGTGACGGACGGTGGCGGCGCCCTGGTGCTCACCCGCGCCGAGCGCGCGCGCGACCTGCCCAATCCGCCCGTCTATGTGCTGGGCAATGCCACGGCGATCTGGAACCGCCAGATCTCCTGCATGCCCGACCTGACGACCACCGCGGCAGCGCAGTCGGGCGCCCAGGCCTTCGCGATGGCGGGTTTGCAGGCCAAAGACATGGACATGGCCCAGGTCTACGACGCCTTCACCATCAACACCCTGCTGTTCCTGGAAGACCTGGGCTTCTGTGCCAAGGGCGAGGGCGGCGCCTTCGTGCAGAACGGCGGCATCGCGCCCGGCGGGCGCCTGGCCGTGAACACCAACGGCGGCGGCCTGTCGTGCGTGCACCCGGGCATGTACGGCATCTTTGCGCTGATCGAGGCCGTGCGCCAGCTGCGTGGCGAGGCGGGCGCGCGCCAGCTATCGCGTCATGACACCGCCGTGGTGCATGGCAACGGCGGCACGCTGTCCAGCCAGTCCACCGCCGTGCTCGGCACCGCCGACACCCTCTGAACCCGCATACCGAAGAAAGAACCCTCATGATCCGCGACCCAGACATCCTGGAAGCCCTGCTCGACAGCGTGCGCCGCTTTGTGCGAGAACGCCTGGTGCCGGCCGAGAACGAAGTGGCCGAGACCGATGAAATCCCCGAGTCCATCGTGCAGGAGATGCGCGAGCTGGGCCTGTTCGGCATGACCATTCCCGAGAAGTTCGGCGGCCTGGAGCTGACGATGGAGGAGGAGTGCCGCGTACTGTTCGAGCTGTGCCAGACGGCGCCGGCCTTCCGCTCGATCATCGGCACCACCGTGGGCATCGGCTCGCAGGGCATCCTGATGGATGGCACGCCCGAGCAGCAGGCCCAGTGGCTGCCCAAGCTGGCCACCGGCGAGGTCATCGCCTCGTTCGCGCTGACCGAACCCGAGGCGGGATCGGACGCCGCATCGCTGCGCACCACGGCCATCAAGGACGGCGACCACTACATCGTCAACGGCACCAAGCGCTACATCACCAATGCGCCGCACGCCGGCATGTTCACGCTCATGGCACGCACCAACCCGGCCGACAAGGGCGCGGGCGGCGTGTCCTCGTTCATCGTGGACGCCAAGACGCCCGGCATCAGCTTTGGCAAGTACGACAAAAAGATGGGCCAGCGCGGCGCCCACACCTGCGACGTGATCTTCGACAACGTCAAGGTGCCGGCGGCCAACCTCATCGGCCTGCAGGAGGGCCGCGGCTTCAAGACCGCCATGAAGGTGCTGGAAAAGGGCCGCATCCACATCGCCGCGGTGGCGGTGGGCGTGGCCCAGCGCATCCTGCGCGACGCACTCGCATATGCCCTGGAGCGCAAGCAGTTCGGCCAGCCCATCTGCGACTTCCAGCTGGTGCAGGCCATGCTGGCCGACAGCCAGGCCGAGCTGTACGCCGCCGAGTGCATGACCATCGACGCCGCGCGCCGCCGCGACGACGGGCACAACGTCTCCACCGAGGCCTCGTGCGCCAAGATGTTTGCCACCGAGATGTGCGGCCGCGTGGCCGACCGCGCGGTGCAGATCCTGGGCGGCGCAGGCTACATGGCCGAGTACGGCATCGAGCGCTTTTACCGCGACGTGCGCCTGTTCCGCCTGTACGAGGGCACGACGCAGATCCAGCAGATCATCATCGCGCGCAACATGGTGCGTGAGGCGCGCGCCGCATGAGCGGGGCTCCGCCGCTGGTGGACCGCAGCGCCTTCATGCGCCTGATCGGCGCCGCGCAGGTGCCGGCGCCGCCGGGCAAGGTGCAGGTGCGCCTGCCGCACCTGCGCGAGGAACTGCTCAACCAGTTACCCGCTGCGCATGGCGGCGTGGTCATGGCGCTGCTGGATTCCGTGATGTCGCGCGCCGCGGGCGAGCTGCCCGAGGCGCCCTCGCAGACCGCGGTGACGGTGGAGATGAGCAGTCGCTTTCACCGCCCGGGGCGCGGCGCGCTGCTGGCCGAAGGCTGGGTGGTGCATGCCACGCGCAGCCTGTGCAGTTGCGCGGGCCAGCTGCTGGACGAGGACGGCCAGCTCGTGGCCACCGCACACGGCACCTTCAAGTACTGGCTTGCGCCGACCACGCTTGATTCAAAAAAGTGAGCTGTTAGCGCTTGTCTAGCAAGGGCTAGAGGCCAATTTCATTCAAAGATCGCACGGGCCGCTGCCCCTCCGGCGGTCACTCCAGCTGCAGCCGCCCCTGCGCATCGGCCACCAGCAGGTCCACCAGTTCCTGCGCAAAGCTGGGCAGGGCCTCCATGCTGCGCACGCAGATCTGCATCTCGCGCACCGACCAGGCGTCCGACAGCGGCACGATGGCGATGTCCATGGCCTGCGCATGGCGGCTGGCGGCGGACTCGGGCAGCACGCCCACGCCCACGCCGGCCTCGATCATGCGGCAGGCCGTCTCGAAGTTGCCGACCTGGATGCGCAGCTTGATCGGGCGGTGCAGCTGGTCGCTGGCGTGGCGCAGGAAGGCATGGATGGCGCTGGATTCGTGCAGCCCCACGTAGTCCAGCTCCAGCGTGTCGGCAAAGTCGATCTGCATCTCGCCGTCGAGGGCATGGCCCTTGGGGACCACCAACACCAGCCGGTCGCGGCGGTAGGGCAGGGTCTCCAGATTCTCGGTGCGCACCAGGCCGGCGACGATGCCGATGTCGGTCTGCCCCTCGGTCACGGCGCGCACGATGTCGTGCGACAGGCGCTCGCGCAGGTCGATGTTCACGTCGGGGTTGCGGCGCAGGAAGTGCCGCAGCACCGGCGGCAGGAATTCGCCCAGAGAGGTGGTGTTGGCGAACACGCGCACATGGCCCTTGATGCCGCGCACGTATTCCTGCATGTCGCCGCGCAGGTGTTCGATCTGCCCGAGCACCATGCGCGCGTGGGACACGAAGGCCTGGCCCGGCGGCGTGAGCGTCACGCCCTGGCTGGTGCGGTACAGCAGCTTGGTGCCGATGCTTTCTTCCAGGTTCTTGATGCGCGTGCTGGCCGCCGGCAGGGAGATGAAGGAGAGTTCCGCGCCGCGCGTCATGCTGTTGGCGTCGGCGATGTGCACCATGAGGCGCAGATCCACAAGATCGAAATGCATGGCCATGGCCGGCATTGTAGAAAGCGCTGGATACCATGGCGGCCCTGCGTGAACGCCAGCTTTCACAAATGCAAAGCCGCGGCGCCGGGGCGGGCCGTACCATGCGCCTTCCGCTCGGCAACCACCGCCTGTCCATGACCGCCCCTGATTCTTCCTCTTCCCCAGGCGCAGGCCGCGCCGGCGCGCTCGGCCATCTGCGCGTACTCGACCTATCGCGCGTGCTGGCCGGCCCGTGGTGCACCCAGAACCTGGCCGACATGGGCGCCGACGTGATCAAGATCGAGAAGCCCGGCGATGGCGACGACACGCGCCACTGGGGCCCGCCGTTCTTTCCCGATGCCGACGGCCAGCCGAGCGAACACGCCTGCTACTTCGCCGCCTGCAACCGCAACAAGCGCTCCGTCACCGTGGACATGGCCACGCCCGAGGGGCAGCGGCTGATCCGCGAGCTGGCCATGCAAAGCGATGTGGTGGTGGAGAACTTCAAGACCGGCGGCCTCAAGCGCTACGGGCTGGACTACGAAAGCCTGTCGGCCCTGAACCCGCGCCTGATCTACTGCTCGGTCACCGGCTTCGGCCACACCGGGCCGTATGCGCCACGGGCCGGCTACGACCTGCTGATCCAGGCCATGAGCGGCCTGATGAGCATCACCGGCCATGCCGATGGCGAGCCTGGCGGCGGCCCGATGCGCGTGGGCGTGGCCGTGATCGACCTGTTCACCGGCATGTATGCCACCACGGCCATCCTGGGCGCGCTCGAGGCGCGCCACCGCACGGGACGCGGCCAGCACATCGACATGGCGTTGCTGGACGTGGCCATGGCGGTGCTGGCCAACCAGGGTGCGGGCTTCCTCAACGCCGGCAACATTCCGAAGCGCCAGGGCAACACCCACCCCAGCGTCGTGCCCTACCAGGACTTTCCCACGCAGGACGGCAACATGCTGCTGGCCATCGGCAACGATGGGCAGTTCGCGCGCTTTTGCGAAGCGGCGGGCACGGACTGGGCCGGCGACGAACGCTTTGCCACCAACGCCGGCCGGGTGACCCACCGTGAGACGCTGATCCCCCTGATGGCCGCCCTCACGCGCACGCGGCCCACGGCCGCCTGGATCGCGCTGTTGGAGGACAAGGCCGTGCCCTGCGGCCCGATCAACCACGTCGGCCAGGCGTTCGACGATGCGCAGGTGCGCGCACGCGGACTGCGCGTGGAGCAGCAGCGCTACCCCGGCGCCCAGCCGCCGGCCGGCGAAGTGGTCAACCGCGTGGTGACCACCGCCAGCCCGCTGCGCTTGTCCGATACGCCCGTCACCCTGCGCTATGCCCCGCCCGCACTGGGTCAGCACACCGACGAGGTGCTGCGCGAGCGGCTGGGGCTGGATGCCGCGCAACTGCAGGCGCTGCGCGCGCAGCGCGTGCTCTGAGGCAGCGTCAGAAGGCGTGGGCCACGCCCACGCCGAACGCCGTGCGCGAGGGGTTGTGTTCGTAGCGCTGGTGCCCCAGGCTCGCGTAGAGCATGGTGCGCTTGGACAGGTGGTACTCCGCCCCCAGTGACGCCATGTGGTGGGTCACCCCGTCGTTCAGCCGCTGGCGGCCATAGCTGGCGCGCAGCGTGGTGACACCCAGGGCGTAGCTGCCGCCCACCGACACCATGCGCGACGTATCGGGGCTGCTCCCCGCGCGGCTGTGGTCGTAGGCCATCATCAGCGTGGCGGCGCCCAGGCGGTAGAGACCGCCCAGGAACAGGTCCTTGTCACCGCTGCCGTTGCGCTCGTAGCCCACCATGGCGGCCACCGGGCCCTGGTCGTAGTTCAGTGCCACCGAGCCGCCGCGCCCGTCGCGGCCGGGTGCCTGGGTGCGCTCGGTCGCGGCGCTGGCATTGAACGAGAAGCCGTCCCAGGTGGGCGAGTCGTAGTAGATGCCGTTGGTCATGCGCCCGTATTCCGCGGCCCCGTTGTTGCTGGCGCGGTCGGTCGGCGTGTAGTAGTGGGCCATGTGCCAGGCGGTGGAGGCAATGCGGTTGAAGTTGGAGAAGGCGTCGAACTTCCATTCCTGGCTCCACATCGCGCTGAGGGCGCGGCCCAGGCGCAACTGGCCCCAGCCGCCTTGCAGGCCCACGGTGGATTCGTCATGCCAGAAGGGCTTGCTGCCCGCCCCTTCGGATTGCCCCGTGTCCAGCTCGAAGCGTGTGCTCAGGCGGAAGTTGGCCTTGAGGCCACCGCCCAGGTCTTCCGTGCCGGCCACCGCCAGATGGCTGCGCTGGATCGTCCCCAGCTTGCGGGTCTTGTCGTAGTCACGAAAGACGCCGGTGTCCAGATAGCCGCTGATGGTCACTTGCGACTGCGCGGTGGCCGGCAGGGCGAGGGCGGCGAGGGTGGCAAAACTGAGAGGCAGGCATTGGGACATGCGCATCCAGGGGAGACTCCTTGTGTGATGAAACGCCCTGCCGCTCCCTCGCGGGGAAGGCATGGGCGTGGCGCTGCCGCAGGCAGCAGGGAGAGCAATGAAACTGGCCATCGTAGGAATGGCCAGCGCGATGACGCGCCCGGCAGACGGTTCGGGATTCCAGGTGGCCACAGGGACTGCGGCCTGCCCGAACAAAAGGGCGCATACAGGCCGCCAAGGGCAGTCTGCACGGCCGATTATAAAAATGGGGTGCGCGCGCGTCATCCGCGATGTCCCGTATGCGCGTGCGCCGGGGCCGGGAAGGGCAGGCAAAGAAAAAGGCGGCCCGCAGGCCGCCTTGCGCACGGAGCGGGCCGTTTCAGGGGTACAGGCCGCGCATCTCGCGCGCATGCAGGATGCGCTTGCAGGCCACGATGAAGGTCGCCGTGCGCAGCGTGACTTTGTTCTCCTGCGCCACCTGCCACACGCCCGCGAAGGCCTCTTTCATGATGCGCACCAGGCGGGCGTTGATCTCGTCCTCGGTCCAGAAGAAGCTGGAGAAGTCCTGCACCCACTCGAAGTAGCTGACCGTCACGCCGCCGGCGTTGGAGATCACGTCGGGCAGCACCAGTACGCCCTTGTCGTTGAGGATGTCGTCGGCCTCGGGGGTGGTGGGGCCGTTGGCGCCCTCGATCACCATCTTGGCCTGGATCCGTCCCGCGTTGTCCTTGGTGATCTGGCTCTCCAGCGCTGCGGGGATCAGGATGTCGCAGGCCACGCCCCAGAAGGCGTCGTTGGCCATGGGCTCGGCACCGGCGAATCCGCCCACGCCGCCGGTTTGCTGCACGTGCGCCAGCAGCGCCGGCACGTCCAGACCCTTGTCGTTGTGGATGCTGCCGGTGTGGTCCTGCACCGCCACCACCTTGGCGCCGGCCTCGGCAAACAGCTTGCCGGCCGTGCCACCCACGTTGCCAAAGCCCTGCACGGCCACGCGCGCACCCTCGATGGCCATGCCGGTCAGGCGCGCGGCCTCCACGCCCACGGTGAACACGCCGCGGCCCGTGGCCTCCACGCGGCCCAGCGAGCCACCCAGGTCCACGGGCTTGCCCGTGACCACGCCGGTGGCGGTGGTGCCCACGTTCATGGAATAGGTGTCCATCATCCAGGCCATGACCTGGGCGTTGGTGTTCACGTCGGGGGCGGGAATGTCCTTGGAGGGGCCGATGATGATGCCGATCTCGCTGGTGTAGCGGCGCGTCAGGCGCTCCAGCTCGGCCTTCGACAGGGTCTTGGGGTCGACGCGGATGCCGCCCTTGGCGCCACCGTAGGGCACGTTCACGGCCGCGTTCTTGATGCTCATCCAGGCCGACAGGGCCATGACTTCGGACAGGGTCACGTCCTGGTGAAAGCGCACACCGCCCTTGCCCGGGCCTCGGCTGACGTTGTGCTGCACGCGGTAGCCCTCGAAGTGGGCGATGGTGCCGTTGTCCAGCTCAATGGGCACATCCACGATCAGCGCACGCTTGGGGCGCTTCAGCGTCTCCACCCAGCGCGCCAGGCTGCCCAGATAAGGGGTGACGCGGTCGATTTGCTGCAGATACACCCCCCAGGGGCCGAGGTGGTTGGGGTCCAGATAGGACGGCAGCGCGTGGGTGGGAAGGGGTGGGTTGGGGGTGTTGGACATGCGGAATTCCTTGGGGAATGTCTACCAAGCGAAGCACTTTATGCCTGTCGCCCAGGGCTGTCCAACGCCGCCATGTTTCCATCTAATGCATTCGATGCATAACCTTGCCATGCCCGCGTCTTGGTGAAATTTGCTCCTTTAAAAGGAGCTGTTGGCGCTTGCCGCGCAAGCGCTAGAGCCCTATTTGACTGTGAAATTTTCCAGCGCGGGGTCGCCCGGTGGGTAGCGCAGTTCCAACCGCTGCAGCACGCCGCGCAGCACGCTGGCGATCATCAGATTGCGGTGCGTCTTGGAGTCGGCGGGCACGATGGTCCACGGCGCCCACGGGGTGTGCGTCGCGGGCAGGAAGGCCTCATAGGCGCGCTGGTAGGCGTCCCACTGCTCGCGCACCTGGATGTCGCCCATGTCGAACTTCCAGTGTTTGGTGGGGTCGTCCAGGCGCTCCTGCAGGCGCTGGCGCTGCTCGTCCTTGCTGATGTGCAGCATGAACTTCATGACCACCGTGCCCGTTTCGGCCAGCAGCCGCTCGAAGTCGTTGATGTGCGCATAGCGCTGGCGCTGCTGCTCGGGCGTGATCCAGCCGTTCACCACGGGCACCAGCACGTCCTCGTAATGGCTGCGGTTGAACACGGTGAGTTCGCCCGCGCCCGGCACCTGGCGGTGGATGCGCCACAGGTAGTCATGCGCGCGCTCCAGCTCGGTGGGCGCCTTCCAGCTCACGGCATGCACGCCCAGGGCGCTCATGCGGCCGAACACGCCGCGCACGGTGCCGTCCTTGCCGGCGGTGTCCATGCCCTGCAGCACCACCAGCAGCTTGTAGCGGCGGTCGGCGTACAGCAGGTCCTGCAGCGCGTCCAGCTCCAGCGCCAGCTCCTCCACGCGGGCCTTGTCCAGCGCCTTGTCGCCGCAGGAAAAGGGCTTGGCGCCAGGGTCGTAGTCCTTCAGGCGCAGCGCGCCGTTGTCCTTGTCGGCGTGCTTGCCGTTCTTGTCGTTCTTGCCGTTGCCGCCGTTCGGGGCGAAGTCCTTGGGCTGCCACTGGCGCCATTGCTTGGCCAGCGCGTCGTCGGCGATGTCAAAGGGTGGCAGGTAGGTGGGCATGAACGCTCCTCAAGATGGTCGGTGCCTGGCTATTGTGGCGCCGGGCTGCTGCCGGGCCGCTGGCGCGCCATCAACTCTACGAAGCGGCGTGCGCCCAGGCCCAGCGGGCGCTCGCGCGACCAGACCACGTCCACCCACAACTGGGCGCCGTTGCTCAGGTTCTCCAGGGGCAGTTCCACCAGCGTGCCGGCGGCGATGCGCGGCGCCACCAGCGCGCGCGGCTGCCAGCCCCAGCCCAGGCCTGCCTCGATCAAGCCCAGCGCGGCCAAGTGGCTGTCGGTGCGCCAATGGTGGCGCGCATAGACGAAGCGCGCATCGGTCTGCCCCAGGTCGCGCCCGGCCACGACGATCTGGCGCGTGCCGGCCAGGTGTTCCTCGCGCAGGCCTGCAGGGCCCGCACCCGCCGCGCGCGGCGCCAGCAGCGGATGTTGCGGCGCGATGACGGCCACCAGGGTTTCGCTGCCCACCTCCTGGAAGTCTTCCCGCCCGTCCAGACTGGGGCGCTCGAACACCAGCGCGAGCTGGGCGCGCCCGGCATGCAGCAGGGCCAGCGCATCGGCCTGGGGCGCGGCCAGCACCTCCACTTGCAGCAGCGGGTAGTCCTGCGCCAGCGTGGCCAGCGGGCCGTGCCAGCGCGCGGCCAGCAGCTCGGGTGCAATGGCCAGGGTCAGGCGCTCCTCCAGCCCCTGGGTCAGCGCCAGCGCCTGGGTGTTGAGCTGCTGCAGCTGCGCCGCCAGCGCGCGTGCCTGCGGCTCCAGCGCACGCGCGGCCGCCGTGGGGCGCGGCTCTCGGCCGCTGCGGTCGAACAGCGGCATGTCCAGCTCGGCTTCCAGCTGGGCGATGGCCATGCTCACGGCCGAGGGCACGCGCGACAGCGCCCGCGCCGCGGCGGAGAACGAGCCGCGGTCCAGCACGGCCAGGAACACGAGGACGTTGTCGGAAGTGAAGGTCATGCGCCAATCTATCAATATTTCTGAAAAAAGATGACTTTTTCCTTCAGATTTCACTCCCTATACTGCGCCGCATGAGTGCAACAACACATGCGGTCGGCCTGCAGGGGCCGAAGCGCCGGGTGGTCTTTGTCACCCTTTACGAAATCATCGCGATCATCGTCTCCAGCCTGCTCTTCATGGCCATTGGCCAGGGCGCGGGCGCTTCGGGGGTGATGGCCGTCGTCGCGTCCGCGCTGGCCATCGCCTGGAACGTGACCTTCAACGCCCTGTTCGAGCGCTGGGAGGCGCGCCAGCGCGTCAAGGGCCGCTCCGTACTGCGGCGCGTGGTGCACGCCGTGGGCTTCGAGGGCGGGCTGGCGTTGGTCCTCATCCCGCTGATGGCCTGGTGGTTCGGCGTGAGCCTGTGGCAGGCCACGGTGATGGAGGCCGGCCTGCTGCTGTTTTTCCTCGTCTACACCTACGCCTTCAATTGGGCGTTCGACCGCGTCTTCGGCCTGCCGGCATCGGCGCAGGCCGTGCCTGCTGCCGCGCCAGCCGGGGTAGCGGTAGGTGCTCCTTAGTTCATAGCTGCTTGCGCTTGACTGGTAAGCGCTAGAGCCATTTTTTACTCTTGCTGTGCAACACCGCCCTGCAGGGAAGGCGGAGCAGCGGTGCGTGCGATGGCGGGCCGCAGTAGCGCCACGAACTCGCGCGCGGCCGCGCTGCGCGAGGCGCCGCGGCGCCACAGCAGCCCGGCGCGGCGCACGGTGCGCGGCTCGGTGAGCACGGCGGCGCGCATGTCGGGGCCCGCGTGCAGGGCCGCATGCTCGGCGGCGATGGTGGCCAGCGGCCCGCTGCGGCAGGCCTGCAGCAGCGCATCCACCGACTCCATCTCCACGCGCACCAGCGGCGTCACGCCCGCCTGGGCGAAGGCCGCATCGATCAGCCGGCGCGTGGCGAAGCTGGCCGGCAGCAGCGCCAGCGGCACGCCCGCCAGCTCGGCCAGCCGCAGGCTGCGCCGCCGTGCCAGCGGATGGCCCTGGTGCACCACCAGGTGCATGCGTTCTTCGAACAGCGGCTCGGCCTCGATCTCCTCGCGGCTGGCCGGATGGAAGGCGATGCCGAGATCCAGCCGGCCGGCGATCAGCAGCTCCTCGATCTGGCCGCTGCGCAGGTCGCGCACGGTGAGCTGTACGCCCGGGTAGCGCGCGCTGAAGGCGGCCACCGCGTCGGGCACGAAGCGCGTGAGGAAGGTGGGGATCACGCCCACCTGGAGCGTGCCGGTCTGCAGCGCGCTCATGTCGGCCACGGCCTGCCGCCCGGCTTCCAGCTCCTGCAGCGCGCGCGCTGCGTGGTCGCGAAAGGCGTGGCCCGCCTGGGACAGGCGCAGCCCGCGCCCCAGGCGGTCAAAGAGCGGCACGCCCAGCTCGGCCTCCAGCTGGCGCAGGCCGTGCGAGAGCGTGGACTGCGTGACGAACAGCGCATCCGCCGAGCGGGTGAGGTGCTCGGTCTCGGCCACGCTCAAGAAGTACCGCAACTGGCGCAGTTCCATGGGTGCAATCCGTTCTAAGGGTTAACCCTAAAACCTGTGACTGTTCGATGGCGTCGAACAAAAACTGCAATATATCTCATTGGATTCGCCCCGATGGCAGCGCTAAGGTCATGGCCCGTAACGCTTTTTTCGCCACGGCCCGCTTTCCATGACGACTTCTCCTTCCGCTTCCGTGCTGCGCATCGAACGCATCCAGGCACGCATCCTGGACATCCCCACGATCCGCCCGCACAAGCTCTCGTTCGGCGCCATCCAGCGCCAGAGCCCCGTGATCGTGCAGCTGTGGCTGAGCGATGGCGCCAGCGGCTTCGGCGAGGCCGCGACCATCGGCGGCCCCTCGTGGAACGAGGAATCGCCCGAGAGCATCCGGCATGCCATCGACAGCTACCTCGCGCCTGCCGTGATCGGCCAGGACGCGGGCCGCTTCGAGCAGTTGCTGCAGCGCATGGACCTGGCCTGCAAGGGCAACCGCTTTGCCAAGAGCGCCGTGGAGCAGGCCGCCATCGACGCCGTGGCGCGCAGCCTGGGCCTGCCCGTGTGGCAACTGCTGGGCGGCAAGCAGCGCGAGAGCCTGCCCCTGGCGTGGACGCTGGCCAGCGGCGACTCCGCCAAGGACATCGAGGAGGCCGAGAAGATGCTGGCCGCGCGCCGCCACCGCATCTTCAAGCTGAAGATCGGCGCGCGCGCGCCGCAGGACGACGTGGCGCACGTGGCACGCATCGCCCGCGCGCTGGACGGCCGCGCCAGCATGACGGTGGACGTGAACCAGGCCTGGGACGGCGCCACCGCGCGCCGCTACCTGCCCGAGATGATCGATGCCGGCGTGGGCCTGATCGAGCAGCCCGTGGCCCAGTGGAACGAAGAGGCGCTGCGCCAGCTCACCGCCACGCTGCCCCACACCGCGCTGGTGATGGCCGACGAGACCGTCTGCACGCCGCAGGACGCGATGCGCCTGGCGCGCCATAACGCCTGCCATGTGTTCTCGCTCAAGATCGCCAAGCACGGCGGCCTGCTGCGCACGCGCGCCGTGGCCGACGTGGCGCGCGCCGCCGACATCGGCTGGTACGGCGGCACGATGCTGGAGACCTCCGTCGGCAGCGCCGCCTCGGCCCATGTGTTTGCCACGCTGGGCGGCACGCACCACAACTGCGAGCTGTTCGGCCCGCAGCTCCTGGTGGACGACATCGTGGAGCAGCAGATGGTCCTTTCCGACTTCGCGCTGCAGTTGCCCGACGGGCCGGGCTTCGGCCTCACCGTGGTGCCCGAGCGGCTCGACCGCTTCGACCGTGCACGCCAGGGCCTCACGCCCGTGCACGTGGACCTGGGCCGCGCCAGCGCGCAGCCCGCCTGAACCCCTTTTTTTGCCAGGAGAAACCCAGATGCTGTTCCTCGTTCGCATGGATGTGAAGATTCCCCACGACCTGCCCGCCGCGCAGGCCGACGAGATCAAGGCCCGCGAGAAGAAATACTCGCAAGACCTGCAGCGTGACGGCCGCTGGCGCCACATCTGGCGCGTGGTGGGCGAGTACGCCAACTACAGCGTGTTCGACGTGCAGTCCAACGACGAGCTGCACCAGCTGCTGTCGCAGCTGCCGCTGTTCCCCTACATGGACATCCACGTGACGCCGCTGGCCAACCATCCGTCGGCCATCGTGCAGGAAGGCGCCGCCGACTGACGCGCGGCCCCCTTTACCCCACATTCCATCCCACAGGAGAGAGACATGGCCGAATACACCGCCCAGCAGTTGCTGGACATCGTCAACACCGTGCACGTGGCCGAGGGCAATGCCCGCGTGCGCCAGATCACGCAGCGCATCGTCACGGACCTGTTCCGCACCATCGAAGACCTGGACGTGACGCCCGACGAGTTCTGGGCCGGCGTGGGCTGGCTCACGCGCCTGGGCGCCAGCGGCCAGACGGGCCTGATCACCGCCGGCCTGGGCTTTGACCGCTTGATCGACATCCGCATGGACGAGGCCGACGAGCGCGCTCAGCGCGCCGCGGGCACGCCGCGCGCCATCGAGGGCCCGTTGTTCGTGGCCGGCGCGCCGCTGTCCGAGCGCGAGGTGCGCCTGGACGAGGGCGAGGAGCCGCCGCGCGGCGAGGTGGTGGTGATGGAAGGCCGCGTGCTCGACACCGACGGCCAGCCCGTGGCCGGCGCGCTGATGGACGTGTGGCACGCCAACGAGCTGGGCCGCTACTCGCACTTCGACCCCGACCAGGCGCCCTACCACCTGCGCCGCAAGATCCGCACGGGGGCGGACGGCAGCTATCGCTTTCGCAGCTTCATCCCACCGGGCTACGCCATCCCGCCGGGCAGCCCCACGGCCGAACTGTTCGACGCCCTGGGCCGCCATGGCAACCGACCCGCGCACATCCACTTCCTGGTGGTGGCAGACGGCCTGCGCACGCTGACCACGCAGGTCAACATTCCGGGCGACAGCTTCCTGGACGACGACTTCGCCTTCGCCACGCGCGACGGCCTGGTGGTCACGCTGGAGCCGGGCACGCCCGCCGCCGGCTATGAATCGCTGGGCATCAGCGCGCCGTTCACCCGCGTGCGCTTTGACTTCGTGCTGCAAAAGGCCCTGTCGGCCGACGAGCAGCGCCCCGAGGCACGCATGGACCGCGTGGCCGCCGCCTGACATCCTGGACCTGAGGTAGACACACCATGACTTTCTCCCGCCGCATTGCCCTGATGGGCGCCTGCACCCTGGCCGCCGCCGGCCTGCTGCCCGCTGCCGCCATGGCGCAGCCCGACGCCCAATGGCCTGCCAAGCCCATCAAGTGGGTCGTGCCCTTCCCTCCGGGCGGCGCCATGGACGTGATTGCCCGCACGCTGGGCGAGAAGGCCGGCCGCACGCTGGGTCAGCCCTTCGTGATCGAGAACCGTCCCGGCGCGGGCGGCAACATCGGCGCCGACGCCGTGGCCAAGTCGCCGGCCGATGGCTACACCATCATGATCACGTCCATCGGCATGGCCACCAACAAGGCGCTGTACCCGCGCCTGAGCTACGACCCGGTGAAGGACTTCGCGCCCATCAGCCTGCTGGCCATCGTGCCCAACGTGCTGGTGGTGAACACCGCCAAGACGACCGACAAGTCCGTGGCCGACGTGATCGCCCATGCCAAGCGCGACCCCGGCAAGCTCACCTATGCCTCGGCCGGCAACGGCACCTCCATTCACCTGGCGGGCGAGGTGTTCGCCTCCATGGCCGGGTTGAACCTGCTGCACGTGCCCTACAAGGGCAGCGGCCCGGCCGTGACCGACATGCTGGGCGGCCAGGTGGACCTGATGTTCGACAGCATCACCTCGGCGCGCCCGCACATCCTGTCGGGCAAGCTGCGCGCGCTGGGCGTGACCAGCGCCAAGCGATCGGCCACGCTGCCGGGCGTCCCCACCATCGCCGAGGCCGGCGTGCCGGGCTACGAGGTCTCGCCCTGGTTCGCCGTGTTCGCGCCCGCGGGCACGCCGGCGGCCATCGTGAACAAGATCAACGCCGCGCTGATCGACGCCATGAAGCAGCCCGATACCGTGGCCAAGTTCGAGACCATCGGCGCCGAGCCCATCGGCACCACGCCGCAGCAGCTGGCCACGCACCTGGACAAGGAGTTGGCCCGCTGGGGTGCGCTGATCAAGGAGCGCAACATCCGCATGGATTGATAGCGAAGTTGCTATGAAATAAGGAGCTTTCAGCGCTTGATAGAAGGGCGCTGAAAGCTCTTTTGGCTTGTAATCTGCGGCCGCGCCTACCGCGGCACGAGGAACACGGTCTTTTCCGACACCTGCGCCCGGTCGCCCAGCGCCTGTACGTCCAGGTGCACGGTGTGCGAACCGGCGGGCGCGGCGCCATAGGGCACCTGCAGCCGCACCGCCACCCAGCGCGACTCGGCGGGGCCGATCTCCACTTCGGGCTCCGAGGCCACCTGCAGCCCCTGCAGGCCGCTGGCCGTGATGCGGTAGCGCTGGGGCTGCTCGGTGGCATTCATGACCTGCACGCGGTAGATGTTCTCCAGTTGCCCACCCGCCACCACGCGCGAGAGCGCGGCGCGGTCGCGCACCACATCCACCTTCAGCGGCGCGCGCGTGACCAGGCTGGCCAGCATGGCCGTGCACAGCGCCAGCAGCACGGCGCTGTAGAACAGCACGCGCGGGCGCAGCACGCGGCGCAGCATCTGTGCGCTGCTCCAGCGGTTTTGCATGCCGTTTTGCGTGGCGTAGCGGATCAACCCGCGCGGGTACTGCACCTTGTCCATCACGGTGTTGCAGGCGTCCACGCACATGCCGCAGCCAATGCACTCGTACTGCAGGCCCTTGCGGATGTCGATGCCCGTGGGGCACACCTGCACGCACAGCGAGCAGTCGATGCAGTCGCCCAGGCCGGCGGCCTTGGCGTCCACCTTCTTGCTGCGCGCGGCGCGCGGCTCGCCGCGCTGGGTGTCGTAAGTGACGATCAGCGTGTCCTTGTCGAACATCGCGCTCTGAAAGCGTGCATACGGGCACATGTACTTGCACACCTGCTCGCGCATGTAGCCCGCAAAGCCATAGGTGGCGAAGCTGTAGAAACCCACCCAGAAGATCTGCCAGGTGCCGTGCAGCGCCAGCAGTTCGCCGCCCAGTTGGCGGATGGGCACGAAGTAGCCCACGAACGTGAAGCCGGTCCATAGCGCCACCGACACCCAGGCGAGCTGCTTGAGCGTCTTGCGCCACAGCTTCTCGAAGGTCCATGGGCCCTTGTCCAGCCGCATGCGCGCGCTGCGGTCGCCTTCGGTCAGGCGCTCCAGCCACAGGAACAGCTCGGTGTACACCGTCTGCGGGCAGGCGAAGCCGCACCACAGCCGCCCCGCCACCGCCGTGAACAGGAACAGCGACAGCGCCGACATGATGAGCAGGCCGGTGAGGTAGATGAAGTCCTGCGGGTACAGCACCAGGCCGAACAGGTAAAAGCGCCGCGCGCCCAGGTCGAACAGCACCATCTGCCGTTCGCCCCACTGCCACCAGGGCAGGCCGTAGAACACCCCCTGGGTGAGCAGCACCAGTGCCCAGCGCCAGCGCGTGAACACGCCGCCGATGGCGCGCGGGTAGATCTTCTTCTTGGCTTCGTACAGGTCGACGTAGACGTCGCGTTCGGCAGCGGGGGGCTGGGTCTGCGGGGCGGGCATGGAAGGGGCGTGGTTGTGATGGTCTTGGGCGAAGGGCGGTCGATCAGGCGCTGGCGCTGTCCTCGCCGATCAGCAGCCGCGTGGCGCTCAGGAAGCGGTGCGGCGGCACCTCCAGGTTCGTCGGTGCGGGCTTGTTGCGGTACACGCGCCCCGCGTTGTCGAACGTGGAGCCATGGCAGGGGCAGAAGAAGCCCCCGGGCCAGCCCGCGCCCAGGCCGGACTGCGGCGCGCCCGGGGCCACGGCCGTGGGCGAGCAGCCCAGGTGCGTGCAGATGCCGATGGCCACGAAGACCTCCGGCTGGATGGAGCGGTGGGTATTGCGCGCGTAGTCGGGCTGCTGGTCCTTGGCCGATGCGGGGTCGGCCAACTGTGCCTCCAGCCCCTGCAGCGACTGCAGCATCTCCGGCGTGCGCCGCACGATCCAGACGGGTTTGCCGCGCCACTCCACCGTGAGCATGCCGCCCGGCGGCAAGCCGGCGATGTCCACCTCCACGGCTGCGCCCAGGGAGCGTGCGCGTTCGCTGGGCGCCAGGCTGCTGACCAGGGGCACGGCCGCGCCGACGGCGGCCAGACCCCCGGCGGCGGCCGTGGCGTGGATCAGGGTGCGGCGTTCTGCGTCGGGCGCAGCGCAGGTGCACGAGGCGGGCAGGGCAGTCATGGCGATTCCTTCACGATGGGCGCGGCCAAAGGACCGCGCGCTTGCTTGTCCTGACTCAAGAGCCGTGCCAGCCTGGCTGCGCGGCACTGCGTGCGAAATCTCCATGTGGAACAAAGGCTTACATCCACCCAAGGAGTCAGCGCTGCCATGGTGGACGGCAGAAACACTGCCAATGCATGCCATTTGTGACACCATATGTCACCATGGCCGACACTCCTGATCTTTCTCCCACCCCGGCGCAGGTGGCGCAGACCGCGCTGCTTGCCTCCTGGCTGGAGGGGCTGCCCGAGCCGCACATCCTGTTCGACCGCGGCTACCGCATCGTGGCCGCCAACGGCGCCTACCGTCGCCAGTTCGGCCAGGGCGCGCCGGTGGTGGGGCGCACCTGCCATGCGGTCTCGCACCATTCACCCGTGCCGTGCGACCAGGCGGGCGAGACTTGCCCGCTGGCGCGCTCGCTCTTCAGCGGTCAGCGTGAGCGCGTGCTGCACCTGCACCACACCCCGGCGGGTGAGGAATACGTGCAGATCGAACTGGTGCCGCTGCGCGACGAGGCGGGCCAGCCCCAGTACTTTCTGGAGAAGATGGAGCCGCTGCGCATTGCCCAGGGGCAGCCGGGCGCGCCGGGCATGATCGGGCGCGCGCCCGCGTTCCAGGCCGTGCTGGAGCTGATCGCGCGCGTGGGCCCGTCGCAGGCCAGCGTGCTGCTGCTGGGCGAGTCGGGCACGGGCAAGGAGCTGGCCGCGCGCGCCGTGCACGAGGCCAGCCCCCGCGCGGGGCGGCCGCTGGTGGTGGTGGACTGCGCCAGCCTGCCCGAGACGCTGTTCGAGAGCGAACTGTTCGGCCACGAGCGTGGCGCCTTCACCGGCGCCCATGCCGCACGCGCCGGCCTGGTGGAGGCGGCGCACGGCGGCACGCTGTTCCTGGACGAGGTGGGCGACATCCCGCTCACCATGCAGGTCAAGCTGCTGCGTTTGCTGGAAAGCGGCACCTACCGCCGCGTGGGCCACACCGAGCTGCGCCGCGCGGACATCCGACTGGTGGCGGCCACCCACCGCGACCTGCGTGCCATGGTGCGCGAGGGGCGGTTTCGCCAGGACCTGTACTACCGCCTGAGCACCTTTCCCATCCAGCTGCCCGCGCTGCGCGAACGCCCGCAGGACATTCCGCTGCTGGCGGAATCGCTCCTGCAGCGCGTGGCCGGAGGGCGGGGCCTGGTGCTTGCGCCCGCGGCGCTGCGCCGGCTGGCGCAGCACCCCTTCCCCGGCAACGTACGCGAGCTGCGCAACGTGCTGGAACGTGCCGCGCTGCTGACCGACGGCGCGGTGGTGACCGCCCATACGATCGAGCGCGCGCTCTCGTTCGATGCGCCCGCGGCGGCGCCGGCCCGCGCTGCGCAGCAGCCCGACCATGCCACCCTGCGTGACATCGAATCCGAGGCCCTGCGCGCGGCGCTGGCGGGTGGGGCCGCGTCGCGTCGCGAATTGGCACGCGCCCTGGGGGTCAGCACGCGCACGCTGTACCGCAAGCTGCGACTGTTACGGGAGCAGGGCTGATGCTCCTTGTTTGATAGCTGTCAGCGCTTGTTGTGATTGGCTTGCGGTCTGTTTTTGCTTGAACCAACCACCGGCCCGTGTAGGGGCCACGTTCTGGGCGCACAGTGCACGCGGGGGTATATCCATATGCCTGCCCCCCAAAGGTGGGCCGCGTAGAATTCGACGCTTTCCCGAGGAGCGCTGCAGCGCCCGCCGGCCGGGGCCGCACAGGCGGCTCGCGCGTGGCGGCGTCAGGCTCGGGCCCACCG
This sequence comes from Diaphorobacter sp. J5-51, assembly GCF_001023515.1. NCBI lineage: Bacteria > Pseudomonadati > Pseudomonadota > Betaproteobacteria > Burkholderiales > Comamonadaceae > Diaphorobacter > Diaphorobacter sp. J5-51. The sequence continues at coordinate 92,158 of NZ_JSYI01000054.1, forward strand.
CGGCATGCAGCCGTGCGTGTACCAACGGCGCTCACCTGATGTGTCTGTTCTTGTTATCCAGGTGAGCCCCATGCCGTCGTCCGCCCCCGCATCTTCCGTCCCTTCGCACGCCGTGCCGCCCATGCGCCTGTCGGGGCTGGAGCCCGTGTTCATCGGCGAGGGGAGCTTGTTCGTCAACGTGGGCGAGCGCACCAACGTCACCGGCTCCAAGGCGTTCGCGCGCATGATCCTGAACGACCAGTACGAGCAGGCACTGTCGGTGGCGCGTCAGCAGGTGGAAAACGGCGCGCAGATCATCGACGTGAACATGGACGAGGCCATGCTGGACAGCAAGGCCGCGATGGTGCGCTTCCTGAACCTCATTGCCTCCGAGCCCGACATCGCCCGGGTGCCGGTGATGGTGGACAGCTCCAAGTGGGAGGTCATCGAGGCCGGCCTGCGCTGCCTGCAGGGCAAGGGCATCGTCAACTCCATCAGCATGAAGGAGGGCGTGGAAGAGTTCAAGCGCCAAGCCAAGCTGATCCGCCGCTACGGCGCGGCTGCCGTGGTCATGGCCTTCGACGAGAAGGGCCAGGCCGACACCTTCGCACGCAAGACCGAGATCTGCGAGCGCGCCTACCGCATCCTAGTGGACGAGGTGGGCATGGCGCCCGAGGACATCATCTTCGACCCCAACATCTTCGCCATCGCCACGGGCATCGAAGAGCACGCCAACTACGCCGTGGACTTCATCGAGGCCGTGCGCTGGATCAAGCAGCATCTGCCGGGCGCCAAGGTGTCGGGCGGCGTGTCCAACGTGTCGTTCAGCTTCCGCGGCAACGAGCCGGTGCGCGAGGCGATCCACACCGTGTTCCTGTACCACGCCATCAAGGCCGGCATGGACATGGGCATCGTCAACGCGGGCATGGTCGGCGTCTACGACGACCTCGACCCCGAGCTGCGCGAGCGTGTGGAAGACGTGGTGTTGAACCGCCGCCCCGACGCGGCCGAACGCCTGCTGGAGATCGCCGAGGCCGCCAAGGGCGCCGCCAAGGACGACAGCAAGAAGCTGGAGTGGCGCGGCACGCCCGAGCACCCGAAAACCGTGGGTGAGCGCCTGTCGCATGCGCTGGTACACGGCATCACCGACTTCATCGTCGAAGACACCGAGGAGGCCTACCAGCAGATCGTGGTGCAAGGCGGCGGCCGCCCGCTGCACGTGATCGAAGGCCCGCTGATGGACGGCATGAACATCGTGGGCGACCTGTTCGGCGCGGGCAAGATGTTCCTGCCGCAGGTGGTCAAGAGCGCCCGCGTGATGAAGCAGGCCGTGGCCCACCTGATCCCTTACATCGAGGAAGAAAAGCGCCAGCAGGAAGCCGCCGGCCTGGACGTGTCCAGCAAGGGCAAGATCGTCATCGCCACCGTGAAGGGCGACGTGCATGACATCGGCAAGAACATCGTGACCGTCGTCCTGCAGTGCAACAACTTCGAGGTCATCAACATGGGCGTGATGGTGCCCTGCCATGAAATCCTGGCGCGCGCCAAGGCCGAAGGCGCGGACATCATCGGCCTGTCGGGCCTCATCACGCCCAGCCTGGAAGAGATGCAGTACGTGGCCGGCGAGATGGACAAGGACGAGTACTTCCGCATCAAGAAGATTCCATTGCTGATCGGCGGCGCCACCTGCTCGCGCGTGCACACGGCCGTCAAGATCGCGCCGCAGTACCAGGGCCCCGTGGTCTACGTGCCCGATGCCTCGCGCAGCGTGAGCGTGGCGCAGAGCCTGCTGGGCGAGCAAAAGGACAGCTACCTGGCGGAGGTGCAGGCCGACTACGACCATGTGCGCCACCTGCATGCCAACAAGAAGAAGACGCCGGTGTGGCCGCTGGCGCAGTGCCGCGCCAACAAGACGCGCATCGACTGGGCGCATTACCAGCCGCCGGCGCCCAAGTTCATCGGCCGGCGCGTGATCAAGAACATCGACCTGGCCGAGCTGGTGCCCTTCATCGACTGGGCGCCGTACTTCCAGACCTGGGACCTGGCTGGCAAGTACCCCGACATCCTGCAGGACGAGGTGGTGGGCGAGGAAGCCACGCGCGTCTTCCGCGACGCACAGGCCATGCTCAAGAAGATCGTGGAGGGCCGCTGGCTCACGGCCCACGCCGTGGTGGGCTTCTGGCCCGCCAACACCGTGCGCGATGACGACATCGAGCTGTACGCCGATGCCGCGCGCGACAAGGTCGTGCTCACCTGGTACGGCCTGCGCCAGCAGGCCGAGAAGCAGCCCGACGCCGAGGGCCGCATGCGCCCCAGTCGCTGCCTGGCCGACTTCATCGCGCCTCGCCCGGAGGGTGGCGCACCCACGCAGGCCGACCACATTGGCGCGTTTGCCGTCACTGCCGGCATCGGCGTGGATGCCAAGGTGGCCGAGTTCATGGCCGACCACGACGACTACAGCGCCATCACCCTCAAGGCCCTGGCCGATCGCCTGGCCGAGGCCGGTGCCGAATGGCTGCACCACCGCGTGCGCACCGACTGGTGGGGCTACCAGGCGGGCGAGCGGCTGTCCAACGACGAACTGATCGCCGAGAAGTACGTGGGCATCCGCCCCGCGCCGGGCTACCCCGCATGCCCCGATCACCGGGTGAAGAAGCCGCTGTTTGCATTGCTGGGCACGGCCGACGTGGACATGGACATTACCGACAGCTACGCCATGACGCCCGCGGCCAGTGTGAGCGGCTTTTACTTCAGCCACCCCGAGAGCACCTACTTCAGCGTCGGCAAGATCGACGATGCGCAGGTGCAGGACATGGCCCAGCGCAGCGGAGTGCCCCTGGCCGAGGTGGAGCGCGCGCTCGCGCCGAATCTGGGGCTTTAGCGCCTGGTCGGCGCAGGCCATGCCAAGATCGACCCATGAACCTGCGCCTGCTGACATACCACACTGCACCCCTGCTGCTGGCGGCCTGGATGCCGCTGGTTGCCTGGGCGAACCCGTCCTGGCTGACGGCTGACGGGCGCCCCCTGCCGGCTGCGCATGAAGCGGTGCGCTGGCTCAACGAAGCCGCAGCCGATGGGCTGGAGCCGGCCGACTATGGCGCGCAGCACCTGAGTGATGCGCTGGCGGCCGCAGCCGCCCGCGGCCTGGATGCCGCCTGCGCCGTGGCGCTCGACCAGGAGCTGACGCAGGCCGTGGAGCGCTACCTGTATGAGCTGCACGGCGGGCGCATCGACCCGGCACGGCTCAACGAGCGCTACGACCACTCCCGCCGCCCCCAGCCCGACCTGCGCGCCGCGCTGCAGGCCGCGCTGGCCGACGGCCAGATCCAGCAGGCGCGGGACGCGGCCATCCCTCGCGTGCCCATGTACCCGGCGCTGCGCACACTGCTGGCGCAGTACCGCGCGCTGGGCGCTCACCCTGCCTGGGCGCAGCCGCTGCCCGCGCTGCCGGGCCGCAAGCTCACGCCGGGCCAGCCCTGGGAGGGCCTGGGCGTGCTGGCCGAGCGGCTGGTGGCGCTGGGCGACCTGCCGCCGCAGCCCACGGGCGAGCCGCCCGCAGCGTCCGCGCCGGCGCAATACACCCCCGCATTGGTCGAGGCCGTCACGGCCTTCCAGCGCCGCCACGGGCTGGAGGCGGACGGGGTGCTGGGCGCGACCACGCTGGCGGCGCTGAATGTGCCCCCGGCCGCACGCGCCGAGCAGATCGCGCTGCAGATGGAGCGCCTGCGCTGGACGCCCGTGCTGCAAGGCCCGCGCATGATTGCCGTGAACGTGCCCGAATACCGCCTGCGCGCCTATGAGTACGCGGGCGGCAGGATCACGCTGCGCCTGTCGATGGCGGTCATCGTCGGCAAGGCGCTGGATACGCGCACGCCGCTGTTCGATGAGGACATGCAGTCCATCGAATTCAGCCCGTACTGGAACATCCCGCCGTCCATCGCCCGCGGCGAAACCGTGCCGCGCCTGCGCCGCGACCCGGGCTACCTGGCACGGCAGGGCATGGAGTTCGTCAGCGCGGCGGGCGTGAGCACCGACGCCACACCCGAGATGCTGGGCGCCGTGCTGGCAGGCCAGGCGCGCATACGCCAGCGCCCGGGGCCGCTGAACGCGCTGGGCGATATCAAGTTCGTGCTGCCCAACAACGACAACATCTACCTGCACCACACCTCGGCGCCCACGCTGTTCGGCCGCAGCCGGCGCGACCTGAGCCACGGCTGCGTGCGTGTCGAGGAGCCGGTGGCGCTCGCCCAGTTCGTGTTGCAGGACGATCCCACCTGGACCGTGGAGCGCATCCGTGCGGCCATGGCGCAGCCCAAGCCCGTGTTCGTACGGCTGCCGCATCCGGTGCCGGTCATCATCACGCACATCACCGTGGTGGTGCAGGACGGCCGTCCGCACTTCTATGGCGACCTGTACGGCCATGACCGCAAGCTCGCCAGCCTGCTGCGCCAGCATTCGGCAAAACCCTACGATGCGGTCCGCGCGGGTAGTGCTGCCGGGGTGATCGGTCCAAAATAGCGCGTTTTTTCGCTTTTTCGAGGTTTTTCGCGCATGGCTCCACCGCACAACCCCCACCGCCGTCTATTCCTGGGGCGCGGCGCCGCCGTCGCGCACGCCGCTGCGGCCGCGGTGCTGCTGCCCAAGGCGGCGTTGGCGTCGCTCAGCGAAGAGCAGGACCTTGCGCGGCGCCTGGCCTTCAACCACCTGCACACCCATGAGCGGCTGGCGCTGGTCTACGCCCAGGGCGAACAATTCGTTCCCGCGGCGCTGCCCACGCTCAACCACTTCCTGCGCGACCACTACAGCGGCGACGTCGGCGTGATGGACCCGGACCTGTTCCACCTGCTGCACCGCGTGCGGCAGACGCTGCAGACGCAGCAGCCGTTCGAGGTGATCTCCGGCTACCGCAGCCCCCACACCAACGAGACGCTGCGCACCACGCGCGGCGGCGGTGTGGCGCGGCGCAGCCTGCACATGGACGGCAAGGCCATCGACGTGCGCCTGCCCGGCGTGTCCCTGAGCGACTTGCGCGACGCCGCCATCTCCCTGCGGGCGGGCGGCGTGGGCTACTACGCCCGGGAGCAGTTCGTGCACATCGACACCGGACGTGTGCGCAGCTGGTAAGCCTCTGCGCCGCAAGAGAACCAAGGCCCCGCATGCGGGGCCTTTTTCATGTCTGAGGAAGGGCGCTTGCTACACCGGGTCGCCCGGCGCCGCCATCTCCAGCTGCATCATGATCATGTTGACCAGCGTGTGCACCGTGGGCCGGCCGGTCTCGATGACGTAGTGCGCGGCCTCGCGGTACAGCGGGTCCCGCGCACGGTAGAGGTCGCGCAGGCGGGCCAGCGGGTCGTCCACCTGCAGCAGGGGCCGCGTGCGGTCGTGCTTGATGCGCTTGAAGATCTCGTCGGGCGAAGCGCGCAGGTACATCACATGGGGAAAGCCGCGGCGCAGCGTGGCGCGGTTGTCCTCGCGCAGCATGGCGCCGCCGCCGGTGGACAGCACCATGCCGCCGGGCTGGGCGGCCAGCTCGGCCAGCAGCGCAGCCTCGTGGTCGCGAAAGGCCGCTTCGCCATGCTGGTCGAAATAGTCACGGATGCTGGTGCCCAGCCGCTGCTCCAGCCGCTGGTCCAGGTCCACGAAGGGAAGCCCCAGACGGCGGGCGAGCTGGCGGCCCACCGTGGATTTGCCCGAGCCCGGCATGCCGACCAGGGCGCAACGCGTTTGCATGCTTGTCTGTCGTGGTGAGTGAAGACTGGGGAGTGTAAGAGCGTCCACCTGGTCCGTGGCAGCCGGTGCGCGGCCGGCTATCGGCTTGCGCCGACAGGGGGCCCGGCCCGCACTGTTCACAATCGGGCCATGCCACTGACCCTGCAGAGCCTCCAATCTTTTGCCCAGCCACTGCTGCAGCGGGTGTTGCAGCCCATTGCGCCGCTGGTGCGCGCCGTGCAGATGTGGCTGGACGCCGACGGCCTGCGCATGAGCGCGGCGATGTCGTTCTACGGCATGCTGAGCCTGGCGCCGCTGTTGCTGCTGCTGGTGGGTGTGCTCGGGTGGTGGATCGACCAGGCCTACCTGGAGAGCAATCTCATCGCCCAGGTGCGCGGGGTGATGGGCGAGCGCGGCGCCGAGGTGGTGCGCCTGGCGCTGGCCAGCGCGCAGGAGCCGGCCGAGGGGCGCCTCGCGTCGGTGGCCGGCTTCGTGCTGCTGCTGTCCGGCGCGACGGGGGTGTTTGTGGAGCTGCAGAGCGCGCTGGAGCGGCTGTGGGCACACGGTCAGCCCGCGCCCGAGCGCAAGGCGTGGTGGCGCATGGCCTCCCTGCGCCTGCGGGGCCTGGCCTATGTGCTGGCCATCGGTTTTCTGCTGCTGGTGTCGCTGGTGTTGTCCACGGCCATCAACGTGCTGGCCACCTGGGCCAGCGCGCGGCTGCCGTTCGGCTCGGGCACGCTGCTGCAGATCGTCAATGAGGCCGTGGCCTTCGCCGTGGCGGTGGCGCTGTTCTTGGGGCTGATGCGCATCGGCAGCGGCCCCAAGCCGCCCACGCATTGCCTGGTATTCGGCGCGGTGGTGGGCGCCACGCTGTTCACGGTGGGCAAGCAGTTGCTGGCGCTGTACCTGTCCACCGCGGCGGTGGTGTCGGCCTATGGCGCTGCGGGCTCGCTGGTGGTGCTGCTGATGTGGATCTACTTTTCGTCCGCGGTGCTGCTGTTCTCGGCCGCCAGCGCGCGGGCGCTGCACGAAACGCGTACCGCCGCCCCCGCGCCGGCGGGGCGTTGACCGCTGATTACGTCCGTTACGCCGCGCGCGGTTTTGTGAAGCAGGGCCGGCGTTAGCCTTGGCGCCGGTGCCGTGGCGGCTGCATGCGCAGCCCGCGGCTTTTCTTCTGGCAACCGGACGAGCACATGCATTCCACCTCTGCTTCCTCCGCCGCAGCCCCGTCCGCGGCTTCGCTCAAATGGCTGTGGGCCGCCGTGGGCGTGCTGGGCGTGAGTGTGCTGGCACTGGGCGGCACGCTGCTGGTGCAGAACCTGCGCGGCGGTCCGCCTGCTGGCGACTCCGCGGCCGGCGGACCGGCCGCCACGCTGGCAGCCACCGCGCCGCGCACGCCCGAGGCGGAAGTGTTGAATGAAAAAGCGCCTCCAGCCCAGTCTCAGCAAGCGATGGCAGCTCTCGATTCAGGAGCAAATCCCACAGCCCGGCGCGCAGCAGCGCCGCCTTCTCCACAGGCGTATCCACAGGACGACCCACAGACGTATGCACAGGGCTATCCACAGCCGGGGGCATCGCCCTCGCCAGTGCCAACCCAGCGCGGCGAACCGCTGCAGCGGGCCGTGGCGCAGCGCAGTGCGGCGCCGGTGTGTGCCACCTGCGGGCGGGTGGAGTCGGTGCGCGCCGTCGAGCAGGCCGCGCCGGCCACGGGCGTGGGCGCGGTGGCCGGCGGTGTGCTGGGGGGCGTGCTGGGCAACCAGATCGGCAAGGGATCGGGCCGCACCGCGGCCACGGTGCTGGGCGCCGTGGGCGGCGGCTACGTGGGCCACAAGGTGGAGCAGCGCGCCCGTACCACCACGGTCTACCAGATGCGCGTGCGCATGGATGACGGTTCGGTGCGCAACTTCACGCGCGCCCAGCCGCTGGCCGAGGGCACGGCCGTGCGCGTGCAGGGCAAGAGCCTGCGCGTGGACCCGGGGGCGGATGCCGGCCGCGCGGGCGTGGAGCCGGTGCGCGTAGTGGACCGGGGCTATTGAGCGCAGGGGCCTGCGCTTGCCGAGAGTGGCTACCCAGGTGCTACGAAAATAAAAGCGGCCTGCGCTTGCGGGCAGGCCGTTTTGAGGGGGGATTGGCGTTGGATCGCCTGTGGGTAAGCGCCAATAGCTCCTATTTTGATAGCAAATCGACGCGGCGAGGGCCGCGTGCGTCACTTCTCCACGAAGGCGCGCTCGATCACGAAGTCGCCGGGGCGCGTGGTGTTGCCTTCCTCGAAGTCGCGCTTTTCCAGCAGTTCCTTGAGCGAGGCCAGCATCTCCGGGCTGCCGCAGAGCATCACGCGGTCGTCCAGCGGGTTGAGTTCGGGCAGGCCCAGGTCGGCGGCCAGCTTGCCGCTGTCGATCAGGTTGGGCATGCGGCCCTGGTTGCGGAAGGGCTCGCGCGTGACCGTGGGGTAGTACTTGAGCTGCTTGGTGATCAGCTCGCCCAGGAACTCATGCTGGGGCAGTTCCTTGGTGATGTAGTCGTGGTAGGCCAGCTCGGCCACCTGGCGCACGCCGTGGATCAGGATCACCTGCTCGAACTTCTCGTACGTCTCGGGGTCGCGGATCACGCTCAGGAACGGCGCCAGGCCCGTGCCCGTGGACATCAGGTACAGCCGCTTGGCGGGCAGCAGGTAGTCGATGAGCAGCGTGCCCGTGGGCTTCTTGCCCACGATGATGGAGTCGCCCACCTGGATGTGCTGCAGGCGCGAGGTCAGCGGGCCGTCCGGCACCTTGATGGAGAGGAACTCCAGGTGCTCCTCGTAGTTGGCGCTGACGATGCTGTAGGCGCGCAGCAGCGGCTTGCCGTCCACCTTCAGGCCGATCATGGTGAAGTGGCCGTTGGAGAACCGCAGCGCCGGGTCGCGCGTGGTGGTGAAGGAGAACAGGCGGTCGGTCCAGTGGTGTACGGTCAGTACACGCTCTTCGTGAAATGCGCTCATGGATGGGTGCCAGAAAAATGAACGAAAACAGGGCGAACGGGAGCCGTGGGGGCAGGGCCGGTGGCGTTAGTGTCGCGGCTTTGATATGCGCTCTCGGCATAAGCCGACATTTGCGCTGTGTCCACGGCACCCGTCAAGCATCGCGTGCGGGCGTTGGCTGCCCCCTGCCATGCGGGCAAACCCGCGCATTGTCGGGCAAACTCGTGGCAGCGGTACAGTTGCGTTGCCCGGAAGCTGACCTGTGGCAAAGGATTCGACCATGCACAAGCCCTTCACCCCCCTGCTCGTCCTGCTGTTTGCCGGTGGCGCCTATGCGCAGGGGGCCTATACGATCGGGGAGATCAACAGCTACAAGGCCCAGCCGGCCTTCCTGGAGCCCTACAAGAAGGGCATGGAACTGGCGGTCGAGCAGATCAATGCGGCTGGCGGCATCCAGGGCAAGCAACTGCGGCTGGTCACGCGCGACGACAACGCCACCCCCGGCGACGCGGTGCGCGCGGCCGAGGAACTGATCGCGCGCGAGAAGGTGGATGTGCTCATGGGCAGCTTCCTGTCGCACGTGGGCCTGGCGCTGACCGACTTCGCGCAGCAGAAGAAGCGCTTCTTCCTGGCGGCCGAACCGCTCACCGACAAGATCGTGTGGGAGCACGGCAACCGCTACACCTTCCGCCTGCGCCCCTCCACCTACATGCAGGTGGCCATGCTGGTGCCCGAAGCCGTGGCGCTGAAGAAAAAGCGCTGGGCCATCGTTTACCCCAACTACGAGTACGGCCAGTCGGCCGTGGCCACGTTCAAGCAGTTGCTCAAGGCCGCGCAGCCGGACGTGGAGTTCGTTGCCGAGCAGGCCACGCCGCTGGGCAAGGTGGACGCCGGCAGCGTGGCCCAGGCGCTGGAAGACGCCAAGCCCGATGCGATCTTCAACGTGCTGTTTGCCGCCGACCTCGCCAAATTCGTGCGCGAGGGCAACACCCGCGGGCTGTTCGCGGGCCGCAGCGTGGTGAGCCTGCTGTCGGGCGAGCCGGAATACCTGGACACGCTCAAGAGCGAGACGCCCGAGGGCTGGATCGTCACCGGCTACCCCTGGTATGCCATCCAGACCCCCGAGCACAAGGCCTTTCTGGACGCCTACATGAAGCGTTTCAAGGACTACCCGCGCGCGGGCTCGGTGGTGGGCTACAACGCCGTCCAGTCGGTTGCGGCGGGGCTGGCCAAGGCCGGATCGGCCGACACCGAAAAGCTCATCGCCGCCTTCCGCGGCCTGCAGGTGGCCACGCCGTTCGGTCCCATCACCTACCGCACGCAGGACCACCAGTCCACCATGGGTGCCTACGTGGGCAAGACCGCGCTGCGCATGGGCAAGGGTGTGATGGTGGACTTCACCTACCGCGACGGCGCCAAGTACCAGCCCAGCGACGCCGAGGTGAAGCGGCTGCGCAAGGACGAGTGACCGCCGGACTCTGCGCCGGCGCCCTTCCCGTGGGGGAACGCGCGGCCGCTACCGCGGGGCGACCCGGGCGCTATGGCTGCGGGCTTCACCCGTGCAGGCTGCGGTGGCCCTGTGCGGCAATGGACGACTGACATGGATGTTTCGGGGCTGCTGGCCCAACTGCTCAATGGCCTGGCGGGCGCTTCCACGTTGTTCCTCGTGGCGGCGGGACTGTCGCTGATCTTTGGGGTGATGCGCATCGTCAACTTCGCGCACGGCTCGTTTTACATGCTGGGCCTGTACCTGGCCTATGCCCTGGTGGAGCGTCTGGGCGAGGCCCTCGGCTTCTGGCCTGCGCTGCTGCTGGCTCCGCTGGCCGTGGGCCTGCTGGGCGCGGCGGTGGAGGTGCTGCTGCTGCGCCGCATCTACCGCGCACCCGAACTGTTGCAGCTCCTGGCCACCTTCGCCTTGGTGCTGGTGATCAAGGACGCGGCGCTGTGGCTCTGGGGGCCGCAGGAGCTGTTCGGCCCGCGCGCGCCGGGCCTGGAGGGCGCGGTGGGCCTGCTGGGCCGGCGCTTCCCGGCCTACGACCTGTTCCTCATCGCCGTGGGGCCGCTGGTGCTGGTGCTGCTCACGCTGCTGCTCACGCGCACGCGCTGGGGCACGCTGGTGCGCGCCGCCACGCAGGACCGTGAGATGGTCGGTGCGCTGGGCGTGAACCAGGCCTGGCTGTTCACCAGCGTGTTCGCGCTGGGGGCCCTGCTGGCAGGCCTGGGCGGCGCGCTGCAGCTGCCGCGCGAGCCTGCCAGCCTGGAACTGGACATGCTCACCATCGGCGCCGCCTTCGTGGTGGTGGTGGTGGGCGGCATGGGCTCGCTGCCCGGCGCCTTCGTGGCGGCGCTGGTGATTGCCGAGCTCAAGGCCGTGTGCATCTGGCTGGGCGTGGTCGAGGTCGCGGGGGTGGAGGTGGCCTTTCCCCAGCTCACGCTCGTGGTGGAATTCCTGGTGATGGCGGCCGTGCTCATCTGGCGGCCCTGGGGCCTGATGGGCCGCCCGCAGGCCGTGGCGCGTGGCGTGGGCACGCCCGAGGCGCCGCTGCGCCAGGCGGGGCAGGGTGCCACGGCCGCTTGGTGCGCGTTGGTGCTGGCCCTGGCACTGCTGCCGCTGGCGGTGGAGCCGGGCAGCTACGCCACCGTGTTGCTGACCGACATCGCGATTGCCGCGCTGTTCGCCGCCAGCCTGCATTGCATCCTGGGGCCGGGCGGGCTGCATTCGTTTGGCCATGCGGCGTACTTCGGCCTGGGCGCCTACGGCGCGGCGCTGCTGGTGCGCTGGCTGGACTGGCCCATGGGCACGGCGCTGCTGCTGGGGCCGCTGGTGGCGGCGGCCGGTGCGCTGGTGTACGGCTGGTTCTGCGTGCGCCTGTCGGGCGTGTCGCTCACCATGCTCACGCTGGCGTTCGCGCAGATCACCTGGGCCATCGCCTACCAGTGGGACGGTTTCACCGGCGGCAGCAACGGCATCACCGGCGTGTGGCCGCCGCAGTGGGCCGCGCAGGGCGCGGGCTTCTATTGGCTGGTGCTGGCGCTGGCCGTGGCGGGCATCTACCTGCTGCGGCGCATGCTGTTTGCGCCGCTGGGCTGGGCGCTGCGCGCGGCGCGCGACTCGGCGCTGCGGGCCGACGCCATTGGCATCGACGTGCGCGGCGTGCAGTGGGCCGCCTTCGTGGCGGCGGGGCTGCTGGCCGGTCTGGCGGGGGCGCTGTACGTGTTTTCCAAAGGCAGCGTGGCGCCCGATGCGCTGGGCGTGTCGCGCTCGGTGGACGGGCTGGTGATGGTGCTGCTGGGCGGCATGCAGCAGCTGGCCGGGCCGGTGGTGGGTGCGGGCGTGTTCACCTGGCTGCACGACACCGTAGCGCGCAGTACCGACTACTGGCGCGCGCTGCTGGGCGGCATCATGCTGCTGCTGGTGCTGCTGTTTCCTCAAGGAATTTCGGGGTTTGCGCAGATGGGAAAAGCGCGAGCAGCTATCAAAAACAAAGCACAGGAGGGCGCGCCATGAGCCTGCTGCAGGTCCAGGGGCTGCGCAAGTCCTTCGGCGGCGTGCAGGCCGTGCAGGGCGTGTCGTTCGCACTGCAGGCCGGCGAGTTGCTGGCGCTGATCGGCCCCAACGGCGCGGGCAAGAGCACCACCTTCAACCTGGTGGGCGGGCAGCTCCTGCCCGATGCGGGGCGCGTGCTGCTGCAGGGCCAGGACATCACCGGCCTGGCGCCACGCGCCGTCTGGCGGCGCGGCGTGGGGCGCACCTTCCAGATCGCGCAGACCTTTGCCAGCTTCACCGTGCTGCAGAACGTGCAGATGGCGCTGCTGTCGCACGACCGGCACGCCTGGCGCTGGTGGCGCCGTGCCGATGCGCACCGCCCGCACGATGCCCTGGCGCTGCTGGAGCAGGTGGGCATGGCTGCCCAGGCGCAGCGCCCGTGCAGCGCGCTGGCCTACGGCGATGTCAAGCGCGTGGAGCTGGCCATGGCGCTGGCGCACGCCCCGGCGCTGCTGCTGATGGACGAGCCCACCGCCGGCATGGCACCGGCCGAGCGCCTGGCGCTCATGCAGCTGGTGCAGCGCATCGCGCGCGAGCGGCGCATGGGCGTGCTGTTCACCGAGCACAGCATGGACGTGGTCTTCGGCCTGGCCGACCGCGTGGCCGTGCTGGTGCGCGGCCAGCTGCTGGCCGAAGGCACGCCGCAGCAGATCCAGGACGACGCGCGGGTGCAGGCCGCCTACCTGGGCACGGGGCTGGCGCTGGAGTCCGCATGACGAATCAAAACGATAGCGCCTTGCGCTTGCCCAGCAAGGCTTTGGCAGCAAAAACACCCTTGCTGGAGGTGGCAGACCTGCACGCCTGGTACGGCGCGGCCCACATCCTGCACGGCGTGTCGCTGAACGTGGGGCGCGGCGAGGTGGTGGCCCTGATGGGGCGCAACGGCGCGGGCAAGTCCACCACGCTCAAGGGCATTGCCGGCCTGCTGGAGCGGCGCAGCGGGCGCATCGAATTCCTGGGCCAGCGCATCGACCGCCAGCCGCCGCACGCCATCGCGCGGCGCGGCCTGGGCTACGTGCCGGAGGATCGGCGCATCTTCACCGACCTCACAGTGCTGGAGAACCTGGAGGTGGGCCGCCAAAAGCCCCGCCACTGGCCGGACGGCACGCCCGCGCCGCTGTGGACGCCCGAGCGGCTGTTCACGCTGTTCCCCAACCTGGGCGAAATGCCCGACCGCCCCGGCGGGCGCATGAGCGGCGGAGAGCAGCAGATGCTGACCGTGGCGCGCACCCTCATGGGCCAGCCGCTGCTGGTGCTGCTGGACGAGCCCTCGGAGGGCGTGGCGCCGGTCATCGTGCAGCAGATGGCGCGCACCATCCGCGCGCTGAAGGCGCAGGGCATCGGCATCCTGCTGAGCGAACAGAACCTGCCCTTCGCCGAGGCCGTGGCCGACCGCGCCTGCGTGCTGGAGCAGGGCCGCATCGTGTACAGCGCCGGGATGGCGCAGCTGGCGGGCGACGCCGCGGCGCGGCGGCAGTACCTGGGCGTGTAGCGGCCCAGGGACACGTGGGGGCCAGGCCGTTCAGGCGGCGGCCACCTGCGCCAGATGCTCCGCCACCACCTGCGCCAGCCAGTCCATCACCGTGCGCACGCGCCGCGGCAGGTTGCGGCGGTTGGCGTACATCAGCGTGAGCGGCATCGGCGGGGCGGCCAGTTGCGGCAGCACTTCGACCAGATCGCCGCGCGCCAGCAGGTCCACCACGCCCAGGTGCGGCACCTGGATCAGGCCCAGCCCCGCCAGGCAGCCGGCCATGTAGGCCTCGGCATTGTTCACCGTGAGGGCGCCCTGCATGGGGGTGAGCACGAGTGCGCCATCCACCACGGCCTCGAAGCCTGCAGAGCGGGCGCCCAGCGTGTTCACGAAATGCACCAGCCGGTGGCCCGGCAGGTCGGCGAGCGAGCGTGGCGTGCCATGCGCGCGCAGATAGGCCGGGCTGGCGCAGTTGACCAGCCGCACCAGCCCCAGCGGGCGCGCGACCAGGCTGCTGTCCACCACGGCGCCCGTGCGCAGCACGCAGTCGAAGCCCTCGCGCACCACGTCCACGCGGCGCTCGGTGCTGCTCAGCTCCACCTCCAGACCGGGGTGGCGCGCCAGCAGTTCGGGCAGGCGGGGCACCACCACGTTGCGCGCCATGCCGGTGGACATGTCGATGCGCACGCGTCCTTTCAGGCCGGCGCCGTCGGGGTGCTGGAACATGGACTGCAGCTCGTCCACGTCCGCCAGCAGATCCTTGCACCGCTCGTAATAGGCCTGCCCGTCCTGCGTGAGCTGGACGCGCCGGGTGGTGCGGTGCAGCATGCGCGTGCCAAGCTGGGTTTCGAGCTGCTGCACGGCGGTGGAGGCGCTGGCCTTGGGAATGCCCAGCGCTTCGGCGGCCTGCGTGAAGCTGGCCAGCTCGGCCACGCGGACGAAGATGTGCATGCGGTCAAACGGGCTCATTGTTCGTATCAAAAGAACGATGCGATCAATTTTCAGTGATTTATGGATGCAGCGCGGATCAATAGAGTTCGCTCACTGCTTCTCACTCCTCACTGAAAGGTTCCCGCCATGACCCACGCCGCATCTTCTTCCTCCTCTACGGCCACCGCCGGCATGGCCGCCCGCCCGGCCATCGCCCTCATCACCGGCGGCAGCCGGGGACTGGGCCGCAATGCCGCGTTGCACGTGGCGCGGTCCGGCACCGATGTGATCCTGACCTACCGCAGCCAGGCCGCCGAGGCGCAGGCCGTCGTCGCAGAGATCGAGGCCCTCGGCCGCCGCGCCGTGGCGCTGCCCCTGGACGTGGCGGCCAGCGCCACCTTCACCGCTTTCGCAGGCCAGATGCGCGACGTGCTGGCGCGGCACTGGCAGCGCGAGCGTTTCGACTTCCTCGTGAACAACGCGGGCGTGGGCGGGTATGCCAGCTTCATGGAAACCACCGAGGCGCAGTTCGACGACATGGTCAACATCCACCTCAAGGGCGTGTTTTTCCTCACACAGAAGCTGCTGCCGCTGATGAACGACGGCGGGCGCATCCTGAACGTGTCGTCGGGCCTGGCGCGGTTCGCGCTACCGGGCTACGCGGCCTATGCGGCGATGAAGGGCGGGGTGGAGGTGCTGACGCGCTACCTGGCCAAGGAACTGGGCGCGCGCGGCATTGCCGTGAACGTGGTGGCGCCTGGCGCGATCGAGACGGATTTTGGCGGCGGCGCCGTGCGCGACAACGCGCAGCTCAACGCCTTCATCGCCGGCCAGACCGCGCTGGGCCGCGTGGGCCTGCCGGACGACATCGGTGGAGTGATCGCTGCGCTGCTGCAGCCGGGCACGGGCTGGGTGAACGCGCAGCGCATCGAGGCATCGGGCGGCATGTTCGTTTGACGCCCGGCAGCGGGGCTGCGCCTGGTTGCTTTACTGCATTTTTGGGCTGTAGCGCTTGTTAAATCAGCGCTAACAGCTATAAATAACGTAGCAAAACGGGGCGGATGGGGCATCCCCGCCCGGGGCGCTCAGAAGGCTTCCCAATCGTCGTCGCTGTGGCGCGCGGTGGCCGGGGCCGCCTTGGCCGCTGCCGGCGGGCGGGCGGGCGCCGCCAGCGTGCGCGCTGCTGCGGCGGGCTTGGTCGTTGTGGTCGTTGTGGCCGGTGCGGGCCGGCGGAGGGGGGCGGGCGCTGCCGCTGCCGTTGCCGTCTGGGCGGCCTGCAGGCCTTCCACGCGGAACACGCTCACTGCCTGGGCCAACTGGCCAGCCTGGGCCTTGAGCGAGCCCGTGGCGGCGGTGGCTTCCTCCACCAGTGCGGCGTTCTGCTGCGTGACCTGGTCCATCTGCGTGATGGCCTGGTGCACCTGCTCGATGCCCGCGCTCTGCTCTTGGCTGGCGGCGGTGATCTCGGCCACCAGGTCGCTCACGCGCTGCACGCTCTGCACGATGGCGTCCATGGTGCGGCCGGCTTCCTCGACCTGGTGGGAGCCTTCCTCCACTTTGGCGACCGAGTCGCCGATCAGGCCCTTGATGTCCTTGGCGGCAGCCGCGCTGCGCTGTGCCAGTGCGCGCACCTCGCCGGCCACCACGGCAAAGCCGCGGCCCTGCTCGCCGGCGCGTGCGGCCTCCACCGCGGCGTTCAGCGCCAGGATGTTGGTCTGGAAGGCGATCGAGTCGATCACGCCGATGATGTCGCTGATCTTGCGGCTGCTGGCGTTGATGGCGCCCATGGTCTGCACCACGCCGGCCACCACCTGGCCGCCCTGCGTGGCCGTCTGCGCGGCGGAGGAGGCCAACTGGTTGGCCTGACGCGCGTTGTCGGCGTTCTGGCGCACGGTGCTGGTCAGCTGCTCCATCGAGGCGGCGGTTTCCTGCAGCGAGCTGGCCTGCTCCTCGGTGCGCGAGGACAGGTCCTGGTTGCCTGCGTCGAGCTGGCTGGACGCCGTGGCGATGCCGTCGGTGCCCGAGCGCACACGCGCCACCACCTGCGACAGGCTGGCGTTCATCTCCTGCAGCGCCTGCAGCAGCTGGCCGGTCTCGTCGCGCGAATCGACCTGCACGCGGCTGGTGAGGTCGTTGGCCGCCACGGCGCGCGCCACCTGCACGGCCTGCGCCAGCGGCCGCGTGATGCCGCGTGTGAGCCACCATGCGCACAGGGCGCCTGCGCCCAGGCCGAGCACGCCCAGCACGATCAGCCACAGCCGGCTTTGCCCATAGGTGACATTGATCCCCTGCGCCGTGGCGTCGATGCGGGAGCGTTGCATGTCCAGCAGGCGCTGGATCAGCGCCACGTACTGGTCGGTGGCGGGCAGGTACACCTGGGTGAGCAGGCGTTCGGCCTCCTCCAGCTGGCCCTCGGCCTTGGCCTTCACGGCCTGGTCGCGCGAGGACAGGTAGGTCACGCGCGCCTTCTGGATGTCGGCCCACAGGGCCTTTTCCTCGTCGCTGGTGAGCAGCGTCTCGATACGCTTTTGCAGCTCGGCCGATTCGCGCGTGGAGGTGGCGGTGTCCGCCGCGAAGAACTGGCCGAGCGAGGGGTCCGTGCTCTTGACGATGGCCGAGGTGCGCCGCGCCGCGCTGTACACGTAGCGGTACCAGTCGCTGATCATGCGCTCTACCGCCAAGGGTTGCTGCGTCATCTCGTTGGTGGCTTGCGCCACGGTCTGCAGGCGCCATACGCCAAAGGCCGTCATCAGGGCCATCAGCAGCAGGACAAGGGCGAAGCCGCCTCCCAGGCGGGTGCCGATGCTGAGGTTTTTCATAGGATCTTCAGGAGGATTCAAACAAGGAAGGGCAGCGGTGGCGCGTCACGCCGGTGCGCGCAGGGCGCGCCGGTATTGCACGGCTTCGGCCACATGGGCGGCGCCCACGGTCTCGCAACCCGATAGATCGGCAATAGTACGTGCAACCTTGAGGGCCCGGTGCGTGCTGCGCGCCGACCACGCCAGGCGCGCCGCCGCGGCCTGCAGGAACCGCGCGGCCGGCGCGTCCAGCGCCGCCATCTGTTCCAGCTCCTGACCCTGCAATGCCTGGTTGGCCTTGCCCTGGCGCTGGAGCGCTCGTTCGTGCGCGCGGGCCACGCGTTCGCGCACGGCGCCGCTGGGTTCGCCGGGCGGGGCGCCCAGCAGTTCCTCGGGCGGCAGCGCGGGCACCTCCACATGCAGGTCGATGCGGTCCAGCAGCGGGCCGCTGAGCTTGCCCTGGTAGCGCGCGATCTGGTCGGGTGTGCAGCGGCAGGCGCGCTGGTGCGAGCCCGCAAAACCACAGGGGCAGGGGTTCATGGCCGCCACGAGCTGAAAGCGCGCCGGGAACTCGGCGCGCTGCGCCGCCCGGGCGATGGTGATGCGCCCGCTCTCCAGCGGCTCGCGCAGCGCTTCCAGGGCGCTGCGGGCGAATTCGGGGAATTCATCGAGGAAGAGCACGCCTTCGTGCGCGAGCGAGATCTCGCCCGGGCGCGGCGGCGAGCCCCCGCCCACCAGTGCGATCGCGCTGCAGCTGTGGTGCGGGCTGGCTGTGGTGCGCTGCATCCACTGCGCGGGGCTGAAGCGCCCGGCCAGGCTGGCAATGGCCGCGCTCTCCAGCGCTTGCTCCACCCCCATCGGGGGCAGCAGCCCGGCAAAACGCTGGGCCAGCATGGATTTGCCCGAGCCCGGGGGCCCCACGAGCAGCAGCCCGTGCCCGCCTGCGGCAGCGATCTCCAGTGCGCGCTTGGCCGCGGCCTGCCCCTTCACGTCGGCCAGGTCCGGGCCATCGGTGGCCGGGGCCGGCGGCGCGGGTTGCAGCCGCTGCCAACCGCCGTCGTCCGCGCCATCATCGTTCGGCGGGGGCACGGGCACGAACTGGCGCACCACGTCCAACAGGTGGTGCGCGCGGTAGATCTCGGTGCCCGGCACCAGCGCAGCTTCTTCGGCGCTGCCGGGGGGAAGCACCGTGCGTACGGGCTGCGCCAGCGCGCGCAGCGCCAAGCTGGTCGCCAGGGCGCCGCGCACCGGGCGCAGCAGGCCCGACAGCGATAGCTCGCCGGCGAACTCCCAGCCGTCCAACCGGGCCGCGTCGATCTGCCCGCTCGCGGCCAGGATGCCCAGCGCGATCGGCAGGTCGAAGCGGCCGGAGTCTTTGGGCAGATCGGCCGGCGCCAGGTTCACGGTGATCTTCTTGTTGGCCGGGAATTCCAGCCCGGCGTTCTGCAGCGCGGAGCGCACGCGCTCGCGCGCCTCCTTGACCTCGACATCGGCCAGGCCCACCAGCGCGAAGCTGGGCAACCCGTTGGCCAGGTGTACTTCCACAGTAACGGCGGGCGCGTGCAGGCCCAGCAGGGCGCGGCTTTGCACCAAAGCAAGACTCATCGCAACGGATCTCCCCAGGCATGTGCGTGCAACCATGGCGACGGATGCGCCAGGGGGCCGCCCTGCACCAGGCTGGTGCGAAATGCGCCGGGCTGCAACCCCTGTGACTGCACGTATGCCTCAGGATGGTACCCGGCAGGCCGTCGCGGGGCGGATTTCGGGGTGGCACGGTCCATGCATTGAGGGGGTGTCAACCGTCGCCCAACACTGGAGGAACCATGCACCGCTTTTCCCTCAAGACCCTGACCCTCGCTTTTGCGGCCGTCGCCGTACCGGGCCTTGCCAGCGCCCAGCTCACTGCCAATGTGTCGCTGACCAGCAACTACAAGTTCCGCGGCCAGGACCAGGACGTGAACCGCATCAAGGCCGTGAACCCGGCCATCCAGGGCGGGTTCGACTACAGCTTTGGCGACAGCGGCTTCTACGTGGGCAACTGGAACTCCAGCGTGGACTGGCTGTCCGGCAACTCCATCGAGGCCGACTTCTACGGCGGCTACAAATTCAAGGCCGGTGAGGTGGACCTGGATGTGGGCGCGCTCACGTATGTGTACCCGGGCAACACCAGCGGCAACACCACCGAGCTGTACGGCGCGGCCACGTACGGCCCGTTCACGGCCAAGTACTCGCACACCGTGTCCAAGGATTACTTCGGCTGGGCGGGCGCCAAGACCTCCAGCAACCGCGGGCGCAACACGGGCTACCTGAACCTGGCGTTTGCGCAGGAGGTTGCGCCCAGCGTCACGCTGAAGGCGTCCGTGGGCTACACGCGCTTTGCCAGCGACATCAAGGACCTGGGCGTGCCCAATTACGTGGACTACAGCGTGGGCGGCGCCTACGACTTCGGCGCCGGCCTGTCATTGTCCGCGGCGGTTGCTGGAGCCAACAAGAAGGGCTTCTTCGGCGATGCCAACAAGGCCCGCCTGATCGTCTCCCTCACCAAGACCCTTTAACTCTCGACAAGGAACCGATCATGAAAATGGTCACCGCCATCATCAAACCCTTCAAGCTCGACGAGGTGCGCGAGTCCCTGTCGGACATCGGCGTACAGGGCATCACCGTGACCGAGGTGAAGGGCTTCGGCCGCCAGAAGGGCCATACCGAGCTGTACCGCGGCGCCGAGTACGTCGTGGACTTCCTGCCCAAGGTGAAGATCGAGGCCGCCGTGGCCGACGAGCTGGTGGAACGCGTCATCGAGGCCATCGAAGGCGCGGCCCGCACCGGCAAGATCGGCGACGGCAAGATCTTCGTGGCGCACCTGGAGCAGGTGGTGCGCATCCGCACCGGCGAGACCGGCCAGGAAGCCCTGTGAGCGCGCGCCGCACAGGCATTCGTCCCTCCCGACCCAGAGATCTGCCATGAAAAAACTATTTGCTTCCCTACTGATCGGTGCAAGCCTGCTGGCCGGTGGCGCCGGCGCGCTGGCCCAGACACCCGACGCGGCCGCAACGGCTTCGGAGCCAGTGGCCGTCGCACCCGCGCCCGCTGCCGAGCCCGTCGCAGCACCTGCTGCGGCACCCGCACCCACCCCCGCGGCAGAGGCGCCCGCCGCGCCCAAGGTGGACTCGGGCGACACCGCCTGGATGCTGACCTCCACGCTGCTCGTGATCCTGATGATCATCCCGGGCCTGGCCCTGTTCTACGGGGGGCTGGGCCGCACCAAGAACATGCTGTCCGTGCTGATGCAGGTGTTCGTGATCTTTGCCCTGGTGTCGCTGCTGTGGTCCATCTATGGCTACAGCCTCGCGTTCTCCGGCGAGGGCCAATTCGTGGGCGACCTGTCCAAGCTTTTCCTGAAGGGCGTGAGCCAGGAAACCTTTGGTGCGCTGGCGACCATTCCCGAATACGTGTTCATCGCCTTCCAGGGCACGTTCGCGGCCATCACCGTGGCGCTGATCGTGGGCTCCTTTGCGGAACGCATGCGTTTTGCGGCCGTGCTCATCTTCGCGCTGCTGTGGTTCACCTTCAGCTATGTGCCCATGGCCCACATCGTGTGGGGTGGCGGCCTGCTGGCGGCCGACGGCGCGCTCGATTTTGCGGGCGGCACCGTGGTGCACATCAATGCCGGTATCGCGGGCCTGGTGGGTGCCTACATGGTGGGCAAGCGCATCGGCTTCGGCAAAGAGGCCTTCACCCCGCACAGCCTGACGCTGACCATGGTGGGCGCCTCGCTGCTGTGGGTGGGCTGGTTCGGCTTCAACGCCGGCTCGGCCGGTGCCGCCAACGCCGTTGCGGGCCTGGCCTTCGTGAACACGGTGCTGGCCACCTCGGCCGCCACGCTGTCGTGGATCGCCGGCGAAGCGCTGCACAAGGGCAAGGCCTCCATGCTGGGCGCGGCCTCGGGCGCGGTGGCCGGCCTGGTGGTGGTCACGCCCGCCGCGGGCTTCGTGGGCCCCATGGGCTCCATCGCGATCGGCCTGATCGCCGGCCTGGTCTGCCTGTGGGGCGTGGGTGGCCTGAAGAAGATGCTGAACGTGGACGACGCCTTCGACGTGTTTGGCGTGCATGGCGTGGGCGGCATCGTGGGCGCCATCCTCACCGGCGTGTTCGCGGCCCAGGGCCTGGGCGGCACCGGCGGCCTGACGCCCGACACCTTCAGCATGGGCGCGCAGGTGTGGGTGCAGGTCAAGAGCGTGCTGTTCACCATCGTGTGGTCGGGCGTGGTGTCCTTCATCGCCTACAAGGTCGCCGACCTGCTGGTGGGCCTGCGCGTGAGCGAGGAAGCCGAGCGCGAGGGCCTGGACATCACCTCCCATGGCGAGACGGCTTACCACCGTTGAATGGCGGGCGCCGCGTGGTGGCGCGGCGGCCCTCCGACTACAAGCGAGTAACTCCCTGTCCCGTGTTTGGGCCCGCCCTTGGCGGGCCTTTTCTTTGGGCGGCGCGCAGGCCCGGGGCCAATAATGCCTGCATGAACACTGCCTGGACGCCCCTGGCCGCCGCGCCCGCGCAACTCGGCGAATCTCCCTTCTGGCACCCCCTGGAGTCCCGTCTGTACTGGGTGGACATCGCCGGCCGCGCGCTGTGGCGCAGCGGCGCGCACGGAAGCGATGCGCAATGCTGGCCCCTGCCGGCCGAGCCCGGCTGCATCGCGCCGGCGCGCCAAGGGGGCACACCCGCAGGCCTGGTAGTGGCGCTGCGCGACCGCATCTGCCACGCGCCGCGCTGGGGCGGGCCGCTCCTCACGCTGGCGCACTTGCCCATCGACCCGGCGACCGAGCGTGCCAACGACGGCAAGTGCGACGCGCTCGGGCGCCTGTGGGTGGGCACGGTGCATGAGCCCGCCCAGGGCCCGCGCCAGCCCGTCGCTGCGCTGTACTGCATCGACCTGCGCGGCGGGGACCAGGACGGCCCCGATGCTCCCACGGTGCGCCGCATGCTGGACGGCGTGGCCACCGCCAACGGACTGGCCTGGTCGCCGGACGGGCACACGCTGTATTGGAGCGACACGCCCTCGCACACCATCCGCGCGTGGGACTGCAACGCCCAGTTGGAGCCCATCGGGGCGCCGCGTGTGTTGCACCGCTTTGCGACGCGCGATGAGGCAGTCCCCTATGGCGGCCGCCCGGACGGTGCCGCTGTGGATGTCGAAGGCGCCTACTGGTGCGCGCTGTACGAGGGCGCGCGCGTGCTGCGCTTGTCGCCGCGCGGTGAGGTGCTGGCCGAGCTGCCCACGCCGCTGTCCTGCCCCACCATGCCCTGTGTGGGTGGGCCTGACGGGCACACGCTGTTCGTCACCTCTGCACGCAAGGGCCGCAGTGCCGATGAGCTGGCGCGCTGGCCCCAGTCGGGGCAGGTGCTGTCCACCCGCGTGGCCGTGGCGGGGTTGCCCGTGGCCTGGTGCGAGATCGGCCAGCGCTGACCCCTGCGGCGCGCACGGCTGCCGGCGCCATTCACGCCGCGCGTTCAAAAAAATCAAACCTGCGTCCCGGCCGGCCGAAAGGGCAGGGCAGTACCATCGCCGGATGGACGCAGCCCTTCGCCAGATCATCGACCGCGTGCGCGACAGCGCAGACCGCCGCAGCGCCGTGCGCATCTGCGGCGGAGGCACCAAAGACTTCCATGGCCCGGGCGCGCCGCAGCATGCTGGCGAGCCGCTGGACATGCGGCCCCTGGCCGGCGTCGTGAGCTACGAGCCCAGCGAACTGGTGGTGACCGCGCTGGCCGGCACGCCGCTGGCGGAGTTGGAGGCGCTGCTCGCGCGCCATGGCCAGAGCCTGCCGTTTGAGCCGCCACGCTTTGCCGAAGGCGGCACCGTGGGGGGCATGGTGGCGGCCGGCCTGTCGGGCCCGGCGCGCGCCAGCGTGGGCGCGGTGCGCGACTACGTGCTGGGCGTGGAGATCATCAACGGGCGCGGCGAGCTGCTGCGCTTTGGCGGCCAGGTGATGAAGAACGTGGCGGGCTATGACGTCTCGCGCCTCATGGCCGGGGCCTGGGGGCAGCTCGGCGTGATCACGGAGGTCAGCCTGAAGGTGCTGCCGGTGCCGCCGGCCGAGGCCACGCTGCGCTTTGACTGCGACCAGGCCGAGGCGCTGCGCCGCCTCAACGCCTGGGGCGGCCAGCCGCTGCCGCTCAACGCCAGCTGCTGGGTCGAGGATGCGGGCCGCGGCCAGCTCTACGTGCGCCTGCGTGGCGCGCAGGCGGCGGTGCAGGCCGCCTGCCGCAGCATGGGAGGTGAGTTGCAAGACGCTCCCACCGTGCCGGACGACTGGCAGGCTTGCCGCGACCAGCGCCTGCCCTGGTTCGCCGCGCGCGCGGCGGACCATGCGCTGTGGCGCCTGTCGGTTCCCCAGACCGCGCCCGTGCTGGCATTGCCCGCGGGCGTGGCGCCCCCGCTGGTGGAGTGGCACGGCGGCCTGCGCTGGGTGCAGGCGCTGCCGCAGCACGGCGATGCGCTGCATGCACTGGCCGCCGAGGTGGGGGGTAGTGCTTCTCTATTCATAGCTGCTAGCGCAGATGGGATAAGCGCTAGAGCCGTTTTTGATGCAAATTCTGCGGCGCTCGCTGCGATCCACCAGCGGCTCAAGCAGGCGTTCGACCCGGCCGGCATCTTCAACCCCGGGCGCCTCGTCTAGGGCCTGTTCACACTATTTTTGCCAGATGCGTTGCGATCAAAAAGGGCCAGGCGCAAGGCGCCAAACGAAGCTGGGGTGCTACCCCAGCGAGGCTTGGCAACGCCGCGAATGGCCCTTTTTGATCGCAACCCGGAGGGAACGGAGTGAAAACCGCGCCATTCGTCGTTGCCCTCCTAGCCAAGGCCCCGGCCTTGGCGTCGTCACGCGCCTAGATTGGCGCGGTTTTCACGCCATTCGCACTGGCAAAAATAGTGTGAACAGGCCCTAGCCATGCGCCTGCTGCGCCACCTGACCGGGCGGCACCGCACCACGGTCACCAACCGCACGCTGGGCCTGCTGCTGGCGTTCAACGCGGGGGCGATCAACGCGGGGGGCTTTCTGGTCGTACACATGTACACCTCGCACATGACGGGCTTCCTTTCGCTGGTGGCCGACAACCTGGTGCTGGGCAACATGACGCTGGTGCTCAGCGCCATTGGCACGCTGTGGGCGTTCATGTCGGGCGCGGGCTCCACGGCCATCCTCGTCAATTGGGCGCGCCACCAGCACCTGCGCAGCGGCTTTGCGCTGCCGCTCTTGCTGGAGGCGGTGCTGATGCTGCTGTTCGGCCTGATGGGGGCCATCACGCTGGGCTGGCGCACGCCGTTCGCCGTGCCCCTCACGGTGCTGCTGCTGGCCTACATCATGGGGCTGCAGAACGCGGTGGTGACCAAGATGTCCTCGGCCCAGATCCGCACCACGCACATGACGGGCATTGTCACCGACCTCGGCATCGAGATGGGCAAGGCCCTGTACTGGAACCGCAGCGGCACGCCGCGCGAGTCGCAGGTGCATGCCAACAAGACGCGCCTGCGCATGTTCGCCAGCCTGCTGGGCATGTTCACCGCCGGCGGCGTGGTCGGCGCGGCGGGCTTCAAGTACGTGGGCTTCATCTGGGTGGTGCCGCTCGCGTCCATCCTGCTGGCGCTGTCGCTGCCCCCCCTCGCCGCCGACCGCCAGCGCCTGGCCAAGCTGTGGCGCGCGCGCCGCGCCCCCGCACCCGCCGAAGACGCCCCCGCGCGCCGCTAACCCTCCACGATCTCCACGACACACCATGCAGACCCAGCTCGCACCCCAGTACCAGGGCACGCCCGAAGGGCAGGAGGCCGAGGCCATCCTGCGCAAATGCGTGCACTGCGGCTTTTGCACTGCCACCTGCCCCACCTACCAGCTGCTGGGCGATGAGCTGGACGGACCGCGCGGGCGCATCTACCTCATCAAGCAGGTGCTGGAAGGGGCCGATCCCACGCGCAAGACGCAGTTGCACCTGGACCGGTGCCTGACCTGCCGCAACTGCGAGAGCACCTGCCCGAGTGGCGTGCAGTACGGGCATCTGGTGGACATCGGCCGGCGCATCGTCGAGGAAAAGGTGCCGCGCCCGCGCGGCGAGGCGGCGGCCCGCTGGATGCTCAAGGAAGGCTTGCCATCGCCGCTCTTTGCCCCGGCAATGAAGGTGGGCCAGGCCGTGCGCGGCCTGCTGCCCGAGCGCCTGCGCGCCAAGGTGCCGCCGCGCCAGGACGCGGGCGCTTGGCCCACGCGCAGCCATGCGCGCAAGGTGCTGCTGCTGGAGGGCTGCGTGCAGCCGTCGATGGCGCCCAACATCAACAGCGCCACGGCACGCGTGCTGGATGCTGCAGGCATACAGACCGTGGTGGCGCGCGAGGCGGGCTGCTGCGGCGCGGTCAAGTTCCACCTGAACGATCAGGAAGGGGGCCTCGCCCAGATGCGCGCCAACATCGACGCCTGGTGGCCCTATGTGGAACGCGGCGAGGTGGAGGCCATCGTCATGAATGCCTCGGGCTGCGGCGTCACCGTGAAGGAATACGGCCACCTGCTGCGCAACGACGCGCAGTACGCCGAGAAGGCGGCGCGGGTGAGCGCCCTCACGCGCGATTTGTCGGAACTGCTGCCCGATCTGGTGGAGCGTCTGCGCGGGCGCATCCAGCCTCCCGCGGCCCCGCTGGCCTACCACCCGCCCTGCACCCTGCAGCACGGGCAGAAGCTGCGCGGCGGCGTGGAGCGGCACCTGGCGGCGCTGGGCTTCGAGCTGCGCGTGGCGCGCACCGAGTCGCACCTGTGCTGCGGCTCGGCCGGCACCTACTCGGTGCTCAACCCGGAACTGTCGTACCAGCTGCGCGACCGCAAGCTGGGCGCGCTGGGCGAGGCCTTCACCGAGCAGCCGCCTGCGGCCATCCTCTCAGCCAACATGGGCTGCATCACCCACCTGCAAAGCGGCACGGGCATTCCCGTGAAGCACTGGGTGGAGGTGCTGGACGCTGCATTGCTGGCATGATGGCGGGTTTTGACCGCCGCGCGGGGCGGGCTTTCGGGGCCCGGCCGCGCGCTTTCGAGCCATGAACGACACCGTGAACGCACCCGCTCCGATCCACGAAGAAGGCGTGCCACCCACCGCTGCTGCGGTCCCCGCGGCCGAAGGCCATGCGACACCGGAGAGCCCCGCGTCGGCCAGCCCGGCACCTGCCGCTGACAGCGGCGCCGCACGCGCGCCCAGGGCCAATCGCCGCGGCGGCCGTGGCCGCGCGGGGGGGCGGCGTGAGCCGGGAGCGCAGGCCGCAGGCGATGCGCCCCAGGCCGGCGCCAAGGGCGGCCCCGCGGCGGGTGCACCCCGCCGNCGCTGCTGGAGCAGTTGGCGGGCTGGTATCCGCACTTGTTCGGTGCGCAGTTCCTGCCGCTCAAGCGCGGCATCTTCCAGGACCTGCTGGCCGCGCATGGGCAAGCCATCGACAAGGACGCGCTCAAGCTCGCCCTGTCCATCCACACACGTTCCACGCGCTACCTGAATGCCGTGGCCCAGGGCATGAAGCGGCACGACCTGCAGGGCCAGCCCGTGGAGGACATGGCGCCCGAGCATGTGCACCACGCGCTGCTGGAGGTGTTCCGCCGGCGCAAGCCGCAGGACGGCGAGGACCTGACGGCCAAGCTGCGCCGGCGCATTGCCCAGGCGTTCGAGGCCAGCGGCCTCACGCGCGAGGCCTATGACGCGCTGGTGCGCGGCCGCGACGAGAAGGCCAACGCCCTGCTCGATGAGGCCTTTGCCGAGGTGGCCGAGCGCGATGCCAAGGCCGAGGCGCTGCTGCGTGCCTTCGAGGCCAGCGGCCAGACCCCCGAGGCCTTTGCCGATATGTACGGCCTGCCCGCTCGGCAGGCTGCGCAGATGCTCGAGCGGGCACNGCCGCGCACCGGGCGCCTGAGCGCGGCGCGAGGGGTGGTGACAGGCTGCTGACACGACGCTGTCAGCAGCTTCCCCGCAGCATGGAGGCCTTCGCAACTTGCTTTCAAGGAGCCCCTCCATGACCACCCCCTCATCCAGCCAGGCCATCAACTGGTTCGAGATTCCGTGCGCCGATCTCGGCCGTGCGCAGTCCTTTTACGAGCGCATGCTGGACCGCCCCATGCGCCGCGAAGACTTCGGCGGCGAACCCATGGCCCTGTTCTCCAAGGACGATCCCGCGACGGGCGGCTGCCTGGTGGCGGGCCCGCAGCGCCGCGCGGCGCCTGACGCGGGCGTGCGCATCTACCTGGACTGCGAGCCCAGCGTGGAGGCGGCTTTGGCCCGTGTAGTGCCTGCCGGTGGCCAGGTCGTGGATGCCTGCACGCAGCTGCCCCAGGGCATGGGGTACATCGCCCACGTGCGCGATACCGAGGGCAACACCATCGGCCTGCACGCCATGGCGCGCTGAGGCGCCGGCTCGCACACCCTGCTGACACCCCGTTGTCAGCAGGGTGGCGGCAGCATCGGCGCGTTCTTGGATTCCGTTCAGGAGAGATTTCCATGATCCCAATCACCGTCCAGGTGCCGGCGTTCAGCGTGGCGGGCGTTGCCGTGCGTACCTGCAACCGAGACGAGGCCCAGCCCGAACGGGCGCGCATAGGCGCACTGTGGGACCAATTCTTCACCGAAAGCTGGGCGCGCCAGTTGCCCGGCCCCGGGGCCGACGGGCGCCTCTACGGCGTCTACAGTGCCTATGAGTCCGATCAGCATGGCGCCTTCGACGTGACGGCCGGCGTGTCGGCTGCCGTGCAGGCCGATCCGCCGGTGGGCGCGGCCCGCATCGAGGTGCAGCCGGGCAGCTATCTGGTGTTCCACTGCGAGGGGCCCATGCCGCAGATGGTGCTCGACGCCTGGGCCGCCGCGTGGCGCTACTTCGAGGAACATCCCGAGGTGCGGCGCCGCTTCGACACCGACTTCGAATGCTACGAGGGGCCGGAGTGCGTTGCCCTGCACATCGGCGTGCTGCTCTGAGTGCAGGCCCGGGCGCTGTCCTGCCTGGCACCCGGCACCGTACCATGCGGACCATTCCTTCCGTGGCCTGAGATTCCATGCGCCGTGCCGACCGCCTGTTCCAGATCGTCCAGCTCATCCGGGGCCGGCGCCTGTCCACGGCCGCCTTTCTCGCCGGGCGGCTGGAAGTGTCGCTGCGCACCATTTACCGCGACGTGGCCGACCTGCAGCACCAGGGCATACCCATTGAAGGCGAGGCCGGCGTGGGCTACCGCCTGGGTGCGGGCTTCGAGCTGCCGCCGCTGATGTTCAGCCAGGGCGAGGCCAACGCCCTCGTGGCCGCCGCGCGGCTTGCGCAGACCTGGGTCGATGGCGGCATGGCGCGCGAGATCGAGGGTGCGCTTGGCAAGATCCTCTCGGTGCTGCCGCCCGCCGCGCGCGCGGCGGCCGAGGCGCAAGCGCTCTACGCGCCGGGCTCGGGGCTGGATACGCGCGCCCAGGCCGCGCTGCAGGCGCTGCGCGAGGCCGTGCAGTCCTGCCACGTGGTGCGGCTTGACTACGCCGACGTGCAGGGCCGGCCCAGCCTGCGGCGCGTGCGGCCGCTGGGCTGCTTCTACTGGGGCAAGGTGTGGACGCTGTCGGCCTGGTGCGAACTGCGCGATGGCTTCCGGGGCTTTCGCATCGACCGCATCGCGGCCTTCGAGGTGCTGGACGAGCGCTTCCGCCAGGAGCCCGGCAAGACCCTGGCCGACCTGCTGCGCCAGGTCGAGGCCCGGATGCGTCACTGCCCGGCCGAGGGGCTGGACGGCGCCGCGTTCCCCTCCTGACCTTTTTTGCTCCTCCGCTGCGGGTCCGGCGCCGGGCCTGCGCGCGCGCTGCAAACCTGTCCCCCCACGGCGTACCCACGCAGCATGGCACGGTGAGAGCCGCGGGCCGTAGCCCGCTTGCTGCCTTGGCTGGTCTTGGCAGGCCCGGAGGCCGGTATCGGGGCTGTACTTGCCGCGGCCTTTGTGGAGCGTGTATGTCGCGCCGGACCACTTGTGAAAACCGCTTGGCTTCAGGCCGCCAGCGCTGCCTCGATGTCGACCGTGAGCTTCTCGGGAGCCTCCTGCGGCGCGTAGCGGCGGATCACCTGGCCGTCCCGGCCGACCAGGAACTTGGTGAAATTCCACTTGATCGCCTTGGTGCCCAGCACGCCGGGCGCTTCGCCGGTGAGCCAGCGGTACAGCGGGTGCGCGTCGCTGCCGTTGACGTCGATCTTGGACATCATGGGAAACTGCACGCCATAGTTGCGCTGGCAAAAGCCCGCGATGGCGTCGTTGCTGCCCGGGTCCTGGTGGCCGAACTGGTTGCACGGAAAGCCGAGCACTACCAGCCCGCGCGGCCCGTAGCGTTCATGCAGCGCCTGCAAGCCGGTGAACTGCGGCGTGAAGCCGCAGGCGCTGGCGGTGTTGACGATGAGCAGCACCTGACCGCGGAAGTCGCTCAGTGGCTGGGGCGCGCCGTCGATGCGTGTCGCGTCGAAGTCATACGCAGTGGTCATGGGGCCTCCGGTCGTGTGTCCGTCACCTTATCACTGGGGGCATGGGGTGTGCCTGCTGCATGCACCCGCGGCCGCCAGACCGACCAGCCGGCCGCCAGCAGGATCAGCGCGCCGCCGACGAGGGTCCCGCCCGTCAGCTGTGCAGCGCCCAGCAGCGTCGAGGAGCCGCTGGCGAACACCACCTCCGACAGCATGATGATCGCCGTCGTCCCTGCCGCCAGGCGCGCGGCGCCAAATTGCAGCGCCCAGTTGCCGATCAGCAGCACGACCGCCAGAAGCGCCGCCACCCAGGCCCAGGTGGCGTTCAGCGGTGGAAAGGGCGGCACCAGGCCCAGGGATCGGCCCAGCTGGGCCGCCAGCAGCGCCATGAGCATGCAGCCGCCGAACATGGCGACCATGCGCGCCTGGCCCGGGACGGCGTGCAGGCGGCGCAGGGTGACGTTGGTCACGGCAAACGTGAAGCCGCCGAGGATCGCGAGCAGATCGGCCAGCGTCAGGGCGGCGAGCAGGCGCGGCAGGCCGCCCTCGGCGGGCCACAGCACCAGCAGCACGCCGCTGAAGGCCAGCAGCAGCCGCGCCAGCGCCTGCGGCGTGGGCCGCTCGCCCAGGAAGCGCCAGGCCAGCAGCACGCTCCAGGCCGGCATCAGGTAGAACAGCAGGATCACGCGGACCACGTCGCCAATGGTGATGGCCCAGTTGAAGGCCACGTTGTTCAGGCCCGAGCACAGCGCCAGCAACCACAGGGCCTTGTGCTGCCGCAGCTGCGCGGAAATGCCCGGCCGCAGCGCCAGCAGCACAAGGAGGATGGCCCCATACATGAGCGCCGTGGCCCACAGCGGGTGCAGTCCCGCGCCGTGCATCTGCCGGAACGGCCACCAGGACAGTCCCCAGATGAAGGCGTTGAACAGCAAGGCCAGGGCGGGAAGCGGAGATTGCATGCAAAAAGTGGCCGTAGCGCTTATCTGGCAAGCGCAAGCAGCTATCAAAAACAGAGTGGTGAAGGCGCGAAGACGCCCAGCCTTTGCGGCGCATTGTGCCGGCGCGACGGCGGGCGCGCGGGGCTGCGCGGGGTAGCCCCACGCGCCGGTTCAGTGGTGGTCGTGCCGGGCGATGGAGAGCAGGTGCTCCACTTCCTCGGGATGGCTGCGCACGTTGTGCGCGTGCCAGCGGCCGATCAGCCACATCACGCCCGCCACCAGCATGCCGAAGGCCGTGATGGCACCGAAGGCCGACAGCCCGAACTTGGTGGACAGGCTGTAGAACGCCCCCATGCCCAGGATGGCGGCCTGCTCGTTGAAGTTCTGCACGGCAATGGAGCGGCCCGCGCCCATCAGGTTATGGCCGCGGTGCTGCAGCAGCGCGTTCATGGGCACGACCAGGAAGCCCCCCAGCCCACCCAGCAGGATCAGGAACGGAATGGCCAGCCAGATGTTGCTGATGACATTCATCAGGATCACCAGCAGGCCCATGGCGATGCCCATCGGGATCACGCGCGTGGCCATGTCCAGGCGCATGTGCAGGGACGCCGCCACCGCGCCCGCGGCCGTGCCGATGGCCACCACGCCCACGAGGGCCGAGGCCTGCGTGGTGCTGTAGCCCAGGGCCGCGGCGCTCCAGGCCAGCACGATGTAGCGCAGGTTGCCCGACACCCCCCAGAACAGCGTGGTGGTGGACAGCGAGATCTGCCCGAGCTTGTCGCGCCACAGGCGGGCGTTGCAGGTCCAGAAGTCGGGCAGCAGCGCCAGCGGGTTGGGTGGCAGGGGGCGCATCTCCACGCCCGTGTGCGGGATGCGCAGGTTGAACCACGCCGCCAGCATGTACACCGGCACCAGCGCCAGGATGGCGGCTTCGGCCGCGAGGTCGATGCCCAGATCGATGCCCGGCATGTCCAGCGCCAGCAGATGGCTGGCGATGTGGGGTGCGACCAATTGGCCGCCCACAAGCACGCCCAGGATGATGGAGGCGATGGTCAGCCCCTCGATCCAGCCGTTGGCTTTCACGAGTTGGGATGCGGGCAGCAGCTCGGTGAGGATGCCGTACTTGGCCGGCGAATACGCCGCCGCGCCCAGGCCCACCACGGCGTAGGCCAGCAGCGGGTGGTGGCCGAACAGCATCATCAGGCAGCCCACCACCTTGATGGCATTGCTGATGAACATCACCCGCCCCTTGGGCATGGAGTCGGCGAATGCGCCCACCCACGGCGCCAGCACCACGTAGAACAGCGCGAACATGGGCACCAGCGCTGCGCGCTGCCACTCCGGCGCGCCGCTCGTACGCAGCAGTTCCACCGCGGTCACGAACAATGCGTTGTCGGCCAGCGAGCTGAAAAACTGCGCCGACATGATGGTGTAGAAACCGCGCTTCATCAGGTGGCTGGTGGCTCCATCAGCGGGAATGATGGCCTGTGAAAATTCGAAACACTCCGAGGAGCGACGGGCGGTTATATCACGCGACCCCGCGCGCCCAGTGCCAGAATGGCCCCCGTCCAGTCCGTAGAAACACCCCCATGCCGCGCCCCATTCTTGCGACCATCCACCCCGCAGCCGTGCACCACAACCTGGAGCGCGCGCGGCGTGCCGCGCCCGATGCGCGCGTGTGGGCGGTGGTCAAGGCCAACGCCTACGGCCACGGCATCGAGCGCGTGTTCGAAGGCCTGCGCGCCGCCGACGGTTTCGCTTTGCTGGACCTGGCCGAGGCCGAGCGCGTGCGCGCTCTCGGCTGGCGCGGCCCGGTCCTGCTGCTGGAGGGCGTGTTCGAGCCGCGCGACCTGGAGCTGTGTTCGCGCCTGGGCCTGTGGCATGCCGTGCACTGCGATGCGCAGATCGACTGGCTGGCCGCGCACAAGACGCAGGTGCCGCACCGCGTGTTCCTCAAGATGAACTCCGGCATGAACCGCCTGGGCTTCACGCCCGAGCGCTACCGCAGCGCCTGGGCGCGCCTGAACGCGCTGCCCCAGGTGGACGAAATCTCGTGCATGACCCACTTCAGCGACGCCGACGGCCCGCGCGGCATCGCGCACCAGGTGCAGGCGTTCCAGGCCGCCACGCAGGACCTGCCGGGCGAGCGCTGCATCGCCAACAGCGCCGCGCTGCTGCGCCACGGCGGTGATGCGCAGGTGCGGCTGGACTGGGTGCGCGCGGGCATCGTGCTGTACGGCAGCGCGCCTGACCATCCCGAGCGCCGCGCGGCCGACTGGGACCTGCAGCCCACCATGACGCTGGCTTCGCGCATCATCGGCGTGCAGCAGCTGCAGGCGGGCGACACCGTGGGCTACGGCTCGCGCTTCACGGCGCAGGGGCCGCTGGGCATCGGCATCGTGGCCTGCGGCTATGCCGACGGCTATCCGCGTCACTGCGATACCGGCACGCCCGTGCTGGTGAACGGGGTGCGCACGCGCACCATCGGGCGCGTGAGCATGGACATGCTGGCCGTGGACCTCACGCCCGTGCCCGGCGCGGGGCTGGGGGCCGAGGTCACGCTCTGGGGCCGCGCCGCCAACGGCGCCGTGCTGCCCATCGACGAGGTAGCGCAAGCGGGCGGCACCATCGGCTACGAGCTGATGTGCGCGCTGGCATCGCGCGTGCCCGTGGTGGTGCAGGACTGATTCCATCCATGGCCCGGGTGCGCGGCCGCACGGGCGCCTCGTGGCGCGGCATGCGCCTGCCGCAGCGGCTGCAGGAGGGCCTGCGCCAGCGCCATGCCCTGCGGCTGCACGGCTGGTGCATCGGCAGTCTGATCCTGGGTGTGATGTGGGCGGTGTCCCATGCGCAGATGGCGCTGGGCGTGCCGTCGCTGGCGCTGCGCTACCTGGTCACGCTGGGCGTGGGATATGGGGTCTATCTGTTGGTGCTGCGCCTGTGGGCCGCATGGCTGCTGCGCCGGCGCAGCGATGCGGGCGATGCGCCCGACGGGCTGGACCTGCTACCCGATGCGGGCTGGCCCGCCGGCCCGGGGCCGCAGGGCACCACGCCACCCTTGCACGGCGGTGGCGGCGACTTTGGCGGGGCGGGCGCGACTGGGCAGTGGGACGCGCCGGCCGCAGATGGCGTCGGCGGCACCGGATGGGGCGGTGATCTGGGCGACGCGGCCTCGGGCGCGCTGGAGGCCGCGGGAAGCGCCGACGAAGCCGCCGTGGTGGTCGTGCCGGTGGTGGCGATCTTCGTGGTGGGCGTGGCGCTGCTGGGGGGTGCGGGTGCGCTGGCGTGGCTGTACTTTGGCAGCGAGGTGCTGCTGGCCGTGGCCGTCGAACTGGCGTTCTCCGTGGCCTCGGCACGGGCGCTGATGGGCGCGGAGCGCGCGGGCTGGCTTGGCGCGGCCTGGCGCCTGACGGGCAAGCCCTTGCTTGGCGCCCTGCTGTGCGCGGTGGCCCTGGGCGCGGCGCTGGACCATTGGCTGCCGCAGGCGCGCTCGCTGCCACACGCGGTGCAACTGCTGCGGGGCCGTTGACCTTGCCTCTGGCGGGGCCCTGCGGCCCACGCGGCATGCCTTGGTGATGGCGCTGGGTTGCTGAAAGACCATTTTGCTGGAAATGTTTTTGGCTTTGTTTTGCATCAAGCCATTACTCAGGGTCTTCCCGAAGAATGACTCTTACAGCGAACACCTGCTGTGCGGCCCGCAGGGCGCCCCGGGTGCTCGGGCGTGCAGCGCTTTGAACGTTCGCTGAACAAGAAGTGGAGTCCCCTATGCAAAGCCAGTCCCCCTCCTCCCGTCCCGCCGCGCGGTTCTTCCTGGGCATCGTCTCGGCTGCGGCCCTGCTGTCCATGGGCAGCGCCGGCGCACAGGAGCCCGTGCAGCCCATCGCGCCCCACAAGGTGACCAACCCCGCCCAGGTCACGCTGGGCAAGAAGCTGTGGTTCGATCCGCGCCTGTCGCGCTCGGGCTTCATCTCGTGCAACTCGTGCCACAACCTGAGCATGGGGGGCTCGGACAACCTCAAGACCTCCATCGGCGACAAGTGGCAGAAAGGCCCGATCAACTCGCCCACGGTGTTGAACTCCAGCCTCAACCTGGCCCAGTTCTGGGACGGCCGCGCGAAGGACCTGAAAGAGCAGGCGGGCGGTCCCATCGCCAACCCGGGCGAGATGGCCTTCTCGCATGACCTCGCGGTAGACATGCTGCGCTCCATTCCCCAGTACGTGGCGGAGTTCAAGCGGGTCTTCGGGCATGACAAGCTCACCATCGACGAGGTGACGGCCGCCATTGCCGCGTTCGAGGAAACGCTGGTGACTCCCAACGCGCGCTTCGACCAATGGCTCAAAGGCGACAAGCAGGCCATCACGGCGCAGGAACTGCGCGGCTACCAGCTCTTCAAGACCAGCGGCTGCGTGGCCTGCCACAACGGCCCCAACCTGGGCGGCAACTCCTTCCAGAAGATGGGCCTGGTCGAGGCATACAAGACGGACAACCCGGCCGAGGGCCGCTCCGCCGTCACGGGCAACGATGCCGAGCGCTTCAACTTCAAGGTGCCCACGCTGCGCAACGTGGAACTGACCTACCCTTACTTCCACGACGGCGCTGCCGACACGCTGGCCGAGGCCGTGGACACCATGGGCCGCATCCAGTTGGGCAAGAAGTTCACCGCGCAGGAGAACGCCGACATCGTGGCCTTCCTCAAGACGCTCACGGGCGATCAGCCGCAGATCGCCCTGCCGATCCTGCCGCCCTCCAGCGATGCGACCAAGCGCCCCCAGCCCTTCGACTGATGCGCCGTCACGGATGAAAGCCGGCCCGCTTGCGGGCCTTTACAGGCCGGGGCCTCGCAAGGGGCGCCGGCCTTTTTTTGGGGGGCGGGTATGCCCCGCCTGGGCGTCAGGCCAGGGCGCGCTGCACCGCGGGGCGCTGCGCCATGCGCTGGGAGTGCGCGTGCACCTTGGGAAACTGCGCGATGTCCACGCCGTCGCTCTTGAGCCAGCTCGCAACGGTGAAGAGGTAGCCGTCGGCCACCGAGTACTGCTCGCCCAGCACCCACGGGCCGTCGCCCAGGTAATGGCGCTCGATCAGCGTGAAGCACTCGGTCATGTTGGCGGGCACCTTGCGCTGCATGGCGGCCTGGGCCTCGGGCTCGTCGGCCCAGCGGCTGGCGCGCGGGCGGTGGGCGTGGGCGATGTGCACGGTGGAGGCCAGGTAGCTGTGGAATTCCTGCAGGCGCGCGAAGCCGAAGGGGTCGGCGGGCGCCAGGCGCGCATCCGCGAAGCGCTGCGCCACGTAGGCCAGCAGGGCGGGGGTCTCGGTGAGCGTTCCGTGCTCGGTCACCAGCGCGGGCACGCGGCCCTTGGGATTGACCGCAAGGTACTCGGGCGAGCGCTGCTGCTGGCTGGCGAAGTCCACGCGGACCAGGGTATAGGGTGCTTGCGCTTCCTCCAGCGCGATGCGCACGGCCTGTGCGCAGGTACCGGGGGTGAAGTAGAGGGTGAGAGAGGTCATGGACGGCGGGCGTGATGGAGGATGGATGATCGTATCTATAAAAAGAGGAGCGGCTTGCGCTCAATCCCAGGTCATTTCGATGCAATAAGTACCTGAATGTGGCTTGTGGCAAGCGCTGACAGCTCCTTTTTTTGATGCACCAGGAACTCAGGAGCCCACGCTGGCCGGCTGCGCGTCGGGCAGGGGCGCGGCGGGCGCCGAGGGCTTGGGCACGGCGGGGACCGAGGGCAGGTGCGGCGGATCGGCGGGCTTCTTGTCGCATGCGGCCAGCGCCAGTGCGCAGGCGGTCAGCAGTGGCGCGGCCAGGGGGCGAAGTGTCGGCAGGGGCATGGCGGGTCCTTCCTGAGTCGGTGTTCGCCCGGCGGGGCGGCACTGCCCGTTAGGATAGGACAGATCCCCCGCGCCGGCCCACCGCCGGCCTACGCTGCGTCCTGCCACCATGGCCAAAGAAAAAACCATCTTCTCCTGCACCGAATGCGGTGGCACCAGTCCGCGCTGGCTGGGCAAATGCCCCTCCTGCGGTGCGTGGAACACCCTGATCGAATCCGTGCCCGACGCCGGACCGGGCAAGAACCGCCTGAGCGGGGCCGGCCAGTACGCGGGCCTGGCCCAGGCGCAGGCGGTGATGCCGCTGGCCGCCATCGAGGCGACCGAGGTGGCGCGCACGGCGAGCGGCATCGAGGAACTGGACCGCGTGCTGGGCGGTGGCGTGGTCGAGGGCGGAGTGGTGCTCATCGGCGGCGATCCGGGCATCGGCAAGTCCACGCTGCTCTTGCAGGCGATGGACGCGCTGCAGCGCGCGGGCCTGCCCACGCTGTACGTGACGGGCGAGGAGAGCGGCGCCCAGGTGGCGTTGCGTTCGCGCCGGCTGGGGCTGGATGCGAGCCAGGTGAACGTGTTGGCCGAGATCCAACTCGAAAAAATCCTCGCCACCGTGGAGGCCACGCAGCCCGCGGTGTGCGTCATCGACTCCATCCAGACCGTCTATTCCGACCAGCTCACCAGCGCCCCCGGCTCGGTGGCCCAGGTGCGCGAGTGCGCGGCCCACCTCACGCGCATGGCCAAGGCCACGGGCATCGCCGTCATCCTGGTGGGCCACGTGACCAAGGAGGGTGCGCTGGCCGGCCCGCGCGTGCTGGAGCACATGGTGGACACGGTGCTGTACTTCGAGGGCGACACGCACAGCAGCTTCCGTCTGGTGCGCGCCATCAAGAACCGCTTTGGCGCCGTGAACGAGATCGGCGTGTTCGCCATGACCGAGAAGGGCCTCAAGGGCGTGGCGAACCCCAGTGCCATTTTCTTGAGCCAGCACAGCGAGCCGGTGCCCGGCAGCTGCGTGCTGGTCACGCTGGAGGGCACGCGGCCGATGCTGGTGGAGATCCAGGCGCTGGTGGACGGCGGTGGGCCCAGCCCGCGGCGCCTGTCGGTGGGGCTGGAGCGCGACCGCCTGGCCATGCTGCTGGCCGTGCTGCACCGCCACGCGGGCGTGGCCTGCGCCGACCAGGACGTATTCGTCAATGCCGTTGGGGGCGTGCGCATCAGCGAACCCGCGGCCGACCTGGCCGTGATGCTGGCCATCACCAGCAGCCTGCGCGGCAAGGCGTTGCCCAAGGGCTTCATCGCGTTTGGCGAGGTGGGCCTGGCTGGCGAGGTGCGCCCCGCGCCGCGTGGCCAGGAGCGCCTGAAGGAAGCCGCCAAGCTGGGCTTCACGGTGGCCGTGGTGCCCAAAGCCAATGCGCCCAAGAAGCCGATCGCCGGGCTGGAGATCCACGCAGTGGAGCGCGTGGACGAGGCCATGACTGCCGTGCGCGGGCTGGACTGACGCGTCGTGTCGCTGGGGCTACGCAGCTTCCACAGCGGCGCCGGTGGTGCTGCGTAGGACAATGCGGCCATGAATCTGCGCAAGATATTGATCCCAGCGGGCATCGTCGTCCTGGTCATCGCCGCCTACCGCGCCTATGGCCCGCAGGGCATCCTCACCGTGAGCGGAGGGCTGGTCATGTGGGGGCTGCTGCATTACACGCGGCTCATGAACGTGATGCAGAAGGCCCGTAACCACCCCATCGGCTACGTGGGCAGCGCGGTAATGCTCAATGCCAAGCTGAAAGCCGGTGTGAACCTGCTGCACGTGGTCGCCATGACGCGTGCGCTGGGCCAGCAGCTGTCGGCGGACGGCCAGCAGCCCGAGCTCTACCGCTGGACCGACGGCACGCAGTCGCACGTGACCTGCGAGTTTGTCAACGGTCGCCTGGTGCGCTGGGAGTTGGTGCGACCCGCCCCGCAGGAGGACGCCGGCCCGACTGCTGCCGCCAACCCGGCGGACGAATCGTAGAATTGCCCGCTTTGCGACCCACGCAGTTCTCTCGAAAAGGATCTCCATGAGCCCCGTTGTTCCCTCCATGGCCGACCGTGACGGCAAGATCTGGATGGATGGCCAGATGGTGGATTGGCGCGACGCCAAGATCCACGTGCTGACCCATTCGCTGCACTACGGCTGCGGCGCCTTCGAAGGCGTGCGCGCCTACAAGACGGAGCAGGGCACGGCCATCTTCCGCCTGGAAGAGCACACCAACCGCCTGTTCAACAGCGCCAAGATCCTGCGCATGACGATCCCCTTCACCAAGGACGAGGTGAATGAGGCACAGAAGGCCGTGGTGCGCGAAAACCAGCTCGAATCCTGCTACCTGCGTCCCCTGACGTGGATCGGCTCGGAAAAACTGGGCGTCTCGCCCAAGGGCAACAAGATTCACCTGATCGTCGCCGCCTGGGCCTGGGGCGCGTACCTGGGCGAGGAAGGCATGCAGCGCGGCATCCGCGTCAAGACCAGCAGCTTCACGCGCCACCACGTCAACATCACCATGACGCAGGCCAAGGCGTCGAGCAACTACACCAACTCCATTCTGGCCAACATGGAGGCCACCGACGATGGCTACGACGAAGCCCTGCTGCTGGACAGCGCCGGCTTCGTGTCCGAAGGCTCGGGCGAGAACGTTTTCATCATCAAGGACGGCGTGGTGTACACCCCCGACCTGTCGGCCGGCGCGCTCAACGGCATCACGCGCAACACCGTGTTCCACATCTGCAAGGACCTGGGGCTGGAGCTGGTGCAAAAGCGCATCACGCGCGACGAGGTGTACATTGCCGACGAGGCCTTCTTCAGCGGCACCGCCGCCGAGATCACGCCCATCCGCGAACTGGACCGCGTGCAGATCGGCAGCGGCAGCCGCGGCCCGCTGACCGAGAAGATCCAATCGGCCTTCTTCGACATCGTGAACGGCCGCAATCCCAAGTACGCCCACTGGCTCACCAAGGTCTGAACCCATGTCACAAGCCATCGTTGAACTGCTGGCCAAGGATCTCAACCTCCAGGGCTGCGTGTATTGCCCCAGCCCCAAGGCCGGCATGAAGCTCTGGAACAGCCACCCCAAGGTCTACCTGGACGTGGCCCACACGGGCGAGGCCAAGTGCCCCTACTGCGGCACCGTGTACCGCCTGAAGGCGGGCGAGGTTGTCCACTCCGGGCATTGATGCGGCGTTCGCGCCACGGGCGAGTGTCGAGCATGCTGGCACCATCGCTGCCTCGGCTGCGGTGCGTTGATATTTGCACGGCCGATTGGCCAGGGCTGCGTATTGTTCATGACGATTGATGATCTTCTGGGCCCGGGGCCCTGGCCTCGTCGGGTTGCCACCGCGGCTGTATTTCTGGTACCCGCGCTGGCGCTGACGGTGCAGTCAGGCTATTCGTATGGTGCGGCGCTGCTGTTGGTCGGCGCTCTGTGCTCCTTGCACGGCTGGCCTCGCCTGCCGCAGGATCGCTGGACCTGGGCCTTCGCGGCTGCCATGTCCGGTATCGGGGTTCTGTGGCTGGTGCTGGCCAATCCGCTGGAAGGTCTAGGGGGGTGGGATCGTCCTTCCAAATTCGCCTTCGGCATTGTCTGCCTGTTATTCGTGAGTACTGCGGCTCCCAAGCCCCGGGCGCAGTTCTGGGGACTGCTTGCCGGGTGTGCGGGTGCAGGTGTCGTGGCGCTGTGGCAGGTGTACGTGGAAAACTCCCCGCGTGCATCGGGCTTCCCCACGGGAAGGACTAATGCCATCCAGTGGGGCAATCTGGCACTGCTGATGGGCACCATGCTTGCCGTGCAAACGTTGGCTTTGCGAGAACACTTGAGTCGTAGGGCTGTGGCGATGGCCTGCGTTGGAGGGCTGTTGGCGCTGAATGCATCTGTGCTTTCGCAATCGCGGGGGGGATGGCTGGCGTTGCTGATGGCCACCCCGGTAGGCTTGTATTTCCTGTGGCAGTTCTATCGCCGCGAGTTGTGGCGCATGCTGGCGGGGACGACCATTGCATTGGTCGTGCTGGGTGCCGCCAACCATAAGGTGTTGGCCGAGCGCTGGAACGTGATGGAGAAAGAAGTGCTGATCTACGGCACCGAACGTGCGGCCGACACCTCCGTGGGTCAGCGGCTGGAGCACTGGCGCTTTGCCTGGGAGGTGGGGCTGGAGAAGCCTCTCCTCGGCTGGGGCATGCGCGGCTATCTGGCCGAAAAGGAAAAGCGGGTGGCGGCGGGGCAGTACGAGCCCTCCATCCTTGAATACATCTACACCCACAACGAACCCCTGGATATGTTCATCAAGGCGGGCCTTGTGGGCGTGCTGTTGCTGCTGCTGTTCTATGCGGTGCCGCTGGGCATGTTCTGGCCCACCCGCGCGCGCATGGCTGCCTACGCGGGGCAAGCGGCCGAGGTGCGTGCGCAGGTGCTGGCGCTGCGCATGGCGGGCGTGTGCATTCCGTTGCTGTACGCGGGATTCGGGATGACGCAGGTCTTCTTTGCACACAACAGCGGGATCATGTTCTACCTGTTCATGGTGATGACCACCTGGTCGGCGGTGCGCGG
This sequence comes from Diaphorobacter sp. J5-51, assembly GCF_001023515.1. Classification (NCBI taxonomy): domain Bacteria; kingdom Pseudomonadati; phylum Pseudomonadota; class Betaproteobacteria; order Burkholderiales; family Comamonadaceae; genus Diaphorobacter; species Diaphorobacter sp. J5-51. Next base: position 133,371 of record NZ_JSYI01000054.1, read on the forward strand.
CATGGACGCGCTGTACGCGGGCAAGGGGTCCGCGGCGGCTGCGGCATAAGGCCAAGCCATGGTGTCTGCGGCGTCTGCCCCTGGCCTTCCCGGCGCGGCCGGCACCCCGGCCGTGCGCCGGCCGCGGGTGCTGCATTTCGTGACGGGCGGGTTTTCCGGTGCCACGCAGGTGGCCGTGGATCTGGTACGTGCGCACGCGGCTTCGGGCCGCTGCGAGGCCTTGCTGGTGCTGCGCCGCAAGCGGCACACGCGCAACGAACGCGTGCAGGCCCTGCGGGACCAGGGGCTGGTGGTGGAAACCGTGGCCGGCTGGGCGCACGTGGCCACCATCTGGCAGCTGGTCGCGCTCTGCCGGCGTTTCCAACCCGATGTGCTGGTGGCCCATGGGTTCAGCGAGCATTTATGGGGCCGCTATGCCGGATTGATCGCCGGCGTGCCCCACCTGGTGCATGTAGAGCACAACTCCCGCGAGCGCTACACCGCCTGGCGGCTGCGCCAAGCGCTGTGGCTGGCTGAGCGCACCGACCTCATCGTGGGCGTCTCCGAAGGCGTGCGCCAGAGCCTGCTCGCGCGTGGCTTTCCCGCCGCCAAGACCGTGGCCATTCCTAATGGCATCGCGCTGGGGCCGTATGAGCTGGCGCGCCATCCCGCTTGGGCCGACCGTGTGCCGGGCATCGTCATGGCCGCGCGCTTTGCGCGCCAGAAGGACCATGCCACGCTGCTGCGCGCCGTCGCGCTGCTGCGCGATCGCGGCCTCACGCCGCCCGTCAAACTGGCCGGCGGCGGCAAGGCGGCGGCGCAGCGGGCGGCGCGCAAGCTGTGCACGGCCCTAGGGTTGGACGGGCAGGTGGAATTCCTGGGCCATTGCGGTGATGTGCCGGGACTGCTCATGGGCCACCGCATCTGCGTGCTGGCCACGCACTACGAGGGCATGCCCCTGTCGCTGATCGAGGGCATGGCCGCAGGCTGCGCCGTGGTGGGCAGCCGTGTGGTGGGCGTGCAGGAAATCATCGATGACGGCCGCAATGGCCTGCTGGCCGCGCATGCCGATCCCGCATCGCTGGCCGACGCACTGGAGCGGCTGCTAGTGCGCGATGACGAGGCGCAGCGCATGGCCCAGGCCGCGCAGGAAGATGCCCGGCACCTGTACAGCCTGCAGACCATGACGAAGCGGTACGAGGACCTGCTGCTGCGGGGGCTGGAGGTTGCTCAGTGAGCGGCGCCGTGCGCGCGCCGGCTGCGCCCTGGCTCAGCATCCTGGTGCCTGTCTACAACGTGCAGGACTATCTGCAAGCGTGTCTCGCCTCCGTGGTGGAGCAGGTGGCGCAACTGCCGCTTGCCGGGGAGGGGGAGGCGGGCGTGGAGGTGCTGGTGCTCGACGACTGTTCCACCGATGGTTCGCGTGCACTGATGCAGCAATTGGCGCAGCGCTGGCCCGGTCGGCTGACCCTGATGCGCCACGCGGTCAACCAGGGCCTGAGCGCCGCGCGCAACACCATGATCGACGCCGCCCGCGGTGAATACCTCTGGTTCCTGGACTCCGACGACAAGCTGCTGCCCGGCGCGCTGGCCGGTTTGCAGGCCACCGTGCAGCGCCATGCCCCGGATGCGGTGCTGTGCGACTTCATGGTGTGGCGCGAGCGTACGCAACTCAAGCACCGGCTGCGCGGCGAGGGCCATCGCGCCACCTTTGCCGGCCCGGAGGGAGGGCTTCAGCGCGACCGCGCTGCGCTGCTGACGGGCGTGTTGATGACCGGGCAGTTGCATGCCTGGTCCAAGGTCACGCGGCGCGCGCTGTGGGGCGCAGACCTGCGCTTTCCCGCGGGCCGCTACTTCGAGGACATGGCCGCCATGCCGCTGGCCCTGCTGCGCGCGCGCAGCTATTGCTACATGCCCCAGCCCTGGGTGGCCTACCGCCAGCGCGGCAGCAGCATCCTGGCGACGATGACCTTGCCCAAGGCGCTCGATCAGTCACGGGCATTGGGCGCGTTTGCCCAGGCGCTGCGCACGGCCGAGGCTAAAGGGGTCTTGCCTGCCAGCGCGGCGCTGCATTTCGCCCTGGCCCACCAGAGTGCGCGCAACCTTGCCGGCGCGGCGCGCTTCCTGGAGCGGGCCGATCTGCCCGCGGCCGAACGCCGAGCCGCAGCGCAGCGATTGCGTAACGACTTTGCTGCGGCATCGCCGTTGTCGGCGCAGGCCTTGCTGCGCGCCTACGTGCGGCGCGGCTGGTGGCTGCGCGCTCTGCGGCTGCGCCGTGCCTGGGGTGTCGTGGCGGTCGAAGAAAAGGTCTGACCCATGTCGCATGCGCCATCCTCCACCCACTGGAAGCACCGGGGCGAACTGTGGCTGGCGGGCTGGCTGAAGCGCTGGTACCGCCTGCGCCCGCGCGACCTGGAGGTCGCTCCAGCGCCCGTGTTCACGCTGTACGCCATGGGCACCGCAGCCGCAGCGCCGGCCACGCGCACGGCCATTCCCCGCATTCTCTGGAGCTACTGGCAGGGCGGCACACCGCCGCTGCTGGTGCAGCGCTGCTTCGACCACTGGCGGCGCCTGCATCCGCATTTCGAGATCCGCATCCTGGACGAGCGTGGCGTGCTGCGGTACCTGCCGGCCATCCCTGCTGCCCTCGACGGCGCATCGGCGGCCAAGCGTGCCGACTGGATCCGCCTGGAGCTGTTGCGCCGCCACGGCGGCATCTGGCTGGACGCGAGCACCATCCTCACCCAGCCGCTGGACTGGGTTCTGCAGGAGCAGGCGCGCACGGGTGCCGACTTCGTGGGCTACTACCTGCAGCAGTACACCAGCGTCCCCCAGCGCCCGGTGGTGGAGAACTGGTTCATGGCCGCGCCGCCCGGCAGCGCCTTCATCGAGGATCTGCAGCGTGAATTCACGCAGGAGGTCATCGCCCGCACCGGCGAGCAGTACATCGCCCACCTGCAGGCCCAGGGCCTGTACACGCAGGCGCTGCAGCGCATTGACATGCCCGCCTACCTGAGCATGCACCTGGCACTACAGGTGATTTTGCTGCGCGGGGGACGCTACCGCCTGAGTCTGTCCCCGGCGGAGTCGGGGCCATTCTTTTTGCATGTGCTGGGCCGCTGGCGCCGCGCGGCGCTCAAGCTGCGGCTGCTGTTCATGCGTGTGCGCGGGCCGCTGCCGCCGCTGATCAAGCTGCGCGGCCCCGACCGCCGCCGCCTGGACGACTACCTGGCGCGTGGCCTGTACCTGCCAGACAGTGTTGCGGGGCGGTGGCTGGATGCAGACCGCGTTAATGCTCGGTAGCTATACTTTTGATAGCTGCCAGCGCTTGTTGTGTAAGCGCCAGAGGCCAAAATGGCTTAAACCTTCAGGCGCTGCAGCGCGGCACGCCATTCCTGCGCCAGCAGCGCCACCAGCTGCTGTGCCGGCAGCGCGCGCGCGGCGGCCACGCCCTGGCCCGCCCACAGCGACAGGTAGTCCGCCCGTCCCTGGCTGGCGGCGGCTTTGCGCAGGGCGCCGGTCAGCGCGTTTTGCACCGGGTAGGCGGGCACGGCGGCCTCGTGCGGTGTCAGCCGCTGCATCAGTGTGTTGACGATGCCGCGCGCGGGTCGGCCCGAGTAGATGCGCGTGACGCGCGTGTCCGTGGCCTGAGCGCGGGCCATGGCGGCGCGCTGCGCGGGCACGATGGCCGACTCGGGGCAGGCCAGGAAGGCCGTGCCCAGCTGCACCGCTTGCGCCCCCAGCGCCTGGGCAGCCGCAATGCCGCGCCCGTCCATGATGCCGCCGGCGGCGATCACCGGGATGGAGAGCGCATCCACGCACTGCGGCACCAGCGCCAGGGTGCCGACCATGCTGGCCTCGAAGTCGCCCAGGAAGGTGCCGCGGTGGCCGCCTGCCTCCATGCCGCTGGCGACGACGGCGTCCGCGCCCACGGCGGCCCAGGCCTGCGCCTCGGCCAGCGTGGTGGCGGTGCCGATCACGCAGCAGCCCGCTTCGTCCTGTAGGCGCCGCACCTGCGCGCGGCTCAGGATGCCGAAGGTGAAGCTGGCCACCGCGGGGCGGGCCTGCAGCAGCGCCTCGAACTGGGCGTCAAAGTCTTCGCACCAACGCGCTGGCGCTTCGGGCGGGGGCAGGCCCAGGTCGGCGTACAGCGGCGTCAGGCGGGCTATGGCCGCCTGCACGGTGGCTGCATCGGGCGTGGGCTGCTCCAGCACGAACAGGTTCATGCCGAAGGGCTTGGCGGTGGCTGCGCGCACGGCGGCCGCGGCCTCGCGCATGGCCTGGGGCGAGCGCATGCCGCAGCCCAGAAAGCCCAGCCCCCCGGCCTGGGATACGGCGGCGGCCAACTGGGGTGTGTCCGAGCCCGTCATGGGCCCCTGGAAGAGGGGCAGGTCGATCTGCAGGCGTTGCAGCAAGGCATTCATGGGGTCAGCTCCGCAAAGAAGAATCGGGGGCGAGAACAGAGGGGGTGTCCTGGGCGTCGTGCAGCGCTGCTTGCAGCGCGGCCAGCGCGGGCGTGGCATAGCCCGTGCGGTGCACCAGCACCGTGTCGCAGGGGCCCAGCGGCACCCAGCGCAGCGCGGGCGGTGTGTGCAGCAGATCGACCACCGCCTCAGGCACCACGCCGGCGCAACGGCCCCCGGCCACGCAGGCCAGGATGGCCGGGTAGGACGCGAGCTCCAGCACCTGCGGCGCCTGGCCCGTGGCCTGGCGCATCCAGTCTTCGCCGATGCGGCGGTAGGTGCAGCCGTGCGCAAACGCGGCCAGGGTGTGCACGCGCAGGTCGGCAGATGTTTCGACGGGCGGGTGGCTGGCCGGCAGGGCCAGCAGCAGCGATTCCGTCCAGACGGGCATGCGCTGCACCGGGGCCTCCTCGTCCAGGCCCGGCGGCGGCCAGGCCACCAGGGCGCAGTCGAGTTCGTGGGCCAGCACCTGCTCTACGAGTTGGCGTGAGGGCGCGGTGCGCAGCTCCAGCACCAGCGCGGGCCAGCGCGCATGCAGTTGCGCCAGGGGCGCGGGCAGGCGCGCGGCGGCCGTGCTTTCCATGGCGCCGATGCGCAGGTGGCCGGCGGGAGTGCCCGGGTGCAGGGCCTGTCGCGCCTCCTCGGCCAGCGCCAGCAGGCGCTCGGCATAACCTTGCAGCGTGGCGCCTGCGGGCGTTAGCACCATGCGCCGCCCCTCGCGCAGGAACAGGGCGGCGCCCAGTTGCTCCTCCAGCTGCTGCACGCGCGTGGTCACGTTGGACTGGGCGCGGCCCAGCCGCTCGGCCGCCCGCGTGACGCTGCCCTCGTGGGCCACCGTGCGAAAAATCTCCAGCGCCACCAGGTCCATGGATATGTTTGTGAGATGATTTGTAGAAAAATCATCTTAAAAAAAGATTGATGGCGATCATACCGCCGGAGACCGCGCCATGGAACCACAAGCCACCCCGTCGATTGATGTGCCCGCGCCCCGCGGGCCCGCCCTGCACTGGAGCGAGCGGCCCCATGCCGTGGCCCTGGCCGGCATGCTGGCGCTGGCGGTGGCCATGGGCGTGGGGCGGTTCGCGTTCACCCCGCTGCTGCCCATGATGCTGCATGACGGGGTGTTGACCCTCACCGAGGGCAGCTGGCTGGCCACGGCCAATTACGTGGGTTACCTGTTGGGGGCGCTGGCCTGCATGGCACTGCCCTGGGTGGCACCGAGTTTTTATGCGCGCTGGCATCCGGCGCGGCTGGCGCGTGCCGGGCTGGTGGCCACGGTGCTGCTCACGCTGGCGATGGCGCTGCCCGTGGCCACCGCGTGGCCGGCGCTGCGCTTTGCGGCCGGGGCCGCCAGCGCCTTCGTGCTGCTGAACGTGGCGGCCTGGTGCATGGTACGCCTGGCGGTGCTGGGCCGCCCGGCCATGGGCGGGTTGATCTTCTGCGGGCCGGGCGTGGGCATCGTGCTCACGGGGCTGGCCGCCAGCGCGATGGTGGCAGCGCAGTGGCGTGCGGCCTCGGGTTGGGTGGTCTTCGGGGTGCTCTCGGTGCTGCTGTGCGTGGGCGTGTGGCCCGTGGTGCGCGGCCGCGCGGTCAAGACCGACGCCGGTGCCCAGCCCCGCGCGGCCGGGCAGGGGGGAAACGCCGGCACCCTGGCGGCGCGCGGCGTGCACGCCGTGGCGTACGGCCTGGCGGGGCTGGGCTACATCGTGACCGCCACCTTCCTGCCCGTGATTGCGCGTGCCGCGCTGCCCTCCGGTTCACCCTGGCCCGACCTTTTCTGGCCGATGTTCGGCGCGGGCGTGGCCGTAGGCGCGGCGCTCAGCACGCGCGCGCCCAGCGCCTGGGACCGGCGCTGGCTGCTGCTGGCGGCGTATGCGCTGCAGGCGCTGGGCATCGTGCTGGGGCTGGTCTGGCCCACGCCGGCGGGCTTTGCACTCAGCAGCGCGCTGGTGGGCCTGCCGTTCACGGCCATCACCTTCTACGGCCTGCAGGAGGCGCGGCGCCTGTGGCCGCAGTCTGCCGACAGCTTTGCGAGCCTGGTCACGGCCGTCTACGGCCTGGGCCAGATCGCGGGTCCGCCGCTGGTGGCGTGGCTGCTCGCGCACGCCGATGCCGGCCAGGGCTTTGCCCGCGGGCTGGCGCTGGCGGCGGGGGCACTGGTGGCCGGCGCGGCGATGTACGGCTGGTCGGCCTGGCGCTGGCCGCAGCGCGCCTGACAGGCCGTCAGTGCTGCCCCTGCAGGCGCGCGTCCCAGGCCTCGCTCTGTCCGCTGTCCAGGCGCCGCTGGAACAGCCGCTGCCATGACGGCGGCAGCGGCAGAGCGAGGATTTCGCGCAGCGTGGCGGGTGTGCAGTCGCGCCGGTCGATCACCTCCAGCAACCGTGCGATGGGCCACGCGGGCCGCGGCCGCGCGAGGAGCCAGACGGTGTCGCCCGCCTGCACCGTCCCGGGTTGCAGAACGCGCAGATACCAACCCGCGCGCAGGCTGCGTTGCACGCGCAGCGCCATGCCGGGCACCTGGAAGCGGTCGTTCAGCTTCCAGCAGGGCTGGCGGCCCTGGCTGACCTCGAAAACGGCGCTGCCGATGCGCCACTGGTCCGCAATGCACACCTGGGCCTCCTGCACGCCGTCCAGGCTGAAATTCTCGCCAAAGGCACCGGGCTGCGCGAGCAGCGCCTGCGCCGTGGCGTGGCCCGCCAGCTCCTCGCGCCAGGGCGTGTACTGCGGCCATGCATAGCAGTGCACGGCCTTGTCGGGGCCGCCGTGCACGCGCAGGTCGCCCTGCTCGTCACCGTCCAGTCCCTCCGCGCCTACGGCGACGGGGCCGCTGCGTGCCTGCTTGGCAATGGCGCTGCGGCTGCCGGGGCGGGTGTAGGGTTGCGCGCGACCGGTGAGCACGGCGCGCAGCGTGCCCAGGGCCGTGGGTTGGGAAGGCAAGGGGGTCATGTTCATGGGCGGGGCTGATCGGGCAGTGGGCAGCCGCCATCGTCGCAGCCCGTGGCGGGCACGGTCGCCGGGGCGGCTGGCGTGGGTTCCGCCAGCAGCCGGCCCAGCAGCGCGCCCAGCCGCAGATCGTCCAGATGGCCGAAGTGGTGCAGGCGCACGCGGCCCTGCGGGTCCAGCACCACCAGGCTGGGCGTTCCGCTGAGCGACAGGCTCTGCATGGTCCGTGGAATGCTGCGCGGCGCATCGGGCTGGTCCAGGCCGATGGGAAAGCGCAGCCGGTATTCGTGGATGAAGGCCTGCAGCACCTCTGGCGTGCCCTGCACGGCGTGGTGCTCGAACACCGTGTGCAGGCCGATCACGACGAGTTGATCCTGCGCAAACGCCTCATGCACGCGCCGCGCCTGTGGGATGCCGTGCTCCACGCAACCAGGGCACAGCATCTGAAAAGCGTGCAGCACCACCACGCGCCCGCGCAGGCTGTCCAGCGTGAGCGGCTCGGGGGTGTTGAACCAGTGCGCCACCTGCAGCGGCGGCGCAGGTGCAAAGAAGGGCGCGGCGGCGGTCATGGGCAGGCCTTGCGGAACGGGAAAAGCGCCACCCTACAACATGGGCGAATGTGCCTGCTGAGGCAAGGGCGTGTGCGCCGACGCTCAGCGCGTGACCGGCAGGCGCAGCGTGAAGCAGGCGCCTGCCGCGCCATCGGGCCGGTCCTCGCACACCACGCTGCCCCCATGGCGCGCCGCGATGGAGCGCACCAGCGCCAGGCCCAGGCCCACGCCGCCCGAGCGTTCGCTGGCGCCCGGCAGGCGGTAGAAGGGCTCGAAGATGCGTTCGCGCTGCTCCGGCGGCACGCCCGGACCGTGGTCGCACACGCGCAGCACGGCGTCGTGCCCTTCGCGCGTGAGGGTGAGGGTGATCTCGCCCTGGCTGTAGCGCCGCGCGTTCTCCAGCAGGTTGCGCACGGCGCGGCGCAGCAGCTTGGACACGCCCGGCACTTCGACGGGCGCCGTCATGGCGTCTGCACCATCGCCGGAGCCTACGTGCAGTTCGGCGTCCACGCGCACGCATTCCTCCACGGCCAGGCCCACCAAGTCCACGGGCTCGACCGTGCCCACATCGGCGGCGCCGGAATCCAGGCGGCTGGCCAGCAGGATCTCGTCCACCAACTGGTCCAGTTCGGCGATGTTGCGTTCAATCTCGGCGCGGAATGCAGGGGAGGGCGTGCCGCCCTGCATCAGCTCCAGCCCCATGCGGATGCGCGTGAGCGGCGAGCGCAACTCGTGCGAGGCATTCGCCAGCAGCGATTTGTGCGACTGCACCAGCGTCTCGATGCGCGCGGCGGCGGCGTTGAACTGGCGCGCCAGCGCCGCCACCTCGTCATGGCCCTGCTCGGCCACGCGCACCGACAAGTCGCCCTCGCCAAAGCGCTGCACGCTGCGCTGCAGCTGCTCCAGCCGCTGCAGCAGCCGCCGGATGATGGGGAACACGCCCACGGTCACGGCAATGCCCACCAGCGCGAGCATCCACAGAAAGCCGAAGGGCGGGCGGAACCACGCGGCGGGACCGCGCTCGTCGGGGCGCGGGCGGGGCGGGCGCGGGGACAGGTGCATCTCGAACACCTCGCCCGTGGCGCTCTCGATGCGGTAGAGCACGCCTTCGCTGGGGTCGCGCCGCTGGCGCAGGCCCACGCCATCCACCAGCGTGCGGCCCGCGGCGTCCGTGATGCGGATCTCGCGCGAGGGCGGCTGCTGCTGGTTCTGCTCGGCCGCCCAGCGCCAGGCCATGCCCACGGCGAAGGCGAACACCAGCACGCCCCCGACCACGGCCAGCCAGATGCGCAGGTACAGGCGGCGGGAGAAGGGGCTGATGAGGGACATGCGTGCGGGGCTTTTCAAAAGAGGCAGGTCAGTCCTGCTGCTTGGCGAAGACATAGCCCACGCCGCGCACGGTGAGGATGCGGCGCGGGTTCTTGGGGTCGGCCTCGATGGCCGCGCGGATGCGGCCCATGTGCACGTCGATGGAGCGGTCGAACGCCTCCAGCTCGCGCCCGCGCACGGCCTCCATGATCTGGTCGCGCGTGAGCACGCGGCCCGCGCGCTCGGCCATGGTCACCAGCAGGTCGAACTGGTAAGAGGTCAGCTCCGCCGGCTGGCCGTGCACGCTCACGGTGCGTGCGTCGCGGTCGATCTCCAGCGAGCCGAAGCGCAGCACCTGCGTGGCCGGCTGCGCGCCGCTCTCGCGCCGGCGCAGGATGGCGCGGATGCGCGCCAGCAGCTCGCGCGGCTCGAAGGGTTTGGGCAGGTAGTCGTCGGCGCCGATCTCCAGTCCGATCACGCGGTCCATGGGGTCGCCCTTGGCCGTGAGCATCAGCACCGGCACCTGGGCGGCGGCGCCCGGCAGCGCGCGGATGCGCCGGCACACCTCCAGGCCGTCGATGTCGGGCAGCATCAGGTCCAGGATCACCAGGTCGGGCAGCTGGCCGCCCTCGGGCGCCTGCAGCCGCGCCAGGCCGCTGGCGCCGTCGGCCATGTGCGTGACCTGCAGCCCGGACTGGCCGAGGTACTCGCCCACCATCTGCGCCAGGCGGTGGTCGTCTTCGATCATCAGCAGTTGCGAGCTCATGCGGTGCCTTTCAGTGCTGCCATGTTCACCGCGCGCCATCTACGGCGGTTGAAGCACGGGTAAAGTTGGGTAAACCGGTTTGGTATGATTTTGATAGCTGCCAGCGCTTATCTATCAAGCGCTAGAGGCCTTTTTGGCTTTATTCGCCAGCGCCACCAGCAGCAGCACCGGCAGGCCCAGCAGGGCCGTGCTGGTAAAGAACGCGCTGTAGCCGTAGGCATCGACAAACTGGCCCGAAAAGCCCGCCAGCCATTTGGGGGCCAGCAGCATCATGGAGCTGAACAGCGCGTACTGCGTGGCCGAGTACTGCACGTTGGTCAGGCTGGACAGATAGGCGATGAACGCCGCCGATGCGATGCCGCCGGCCAGGTTGTCGGCGCTGACCACGGCCACCAGCGCGGTCAGGTCGTGGCCATGCCCGGACAGCCAGGCAAACAGCAGGTTGGTCAGCGCGCTGAGCACGGCTCCTAGCATCAGCACGCGCATGACGCCCAGGCGCATGGACAGCACGCCGCCCACAAAGGCACCCGCCAGCGTCATGATGACGCCGAAGACCTTGCTCACGGCGGCCACCTCGTCCTTGGTGTAGCCCATGTCCACGTAGAACGGGTTGGCCATGATGCCCATTACCACGTCGCTGATGCGATAGACGGCAATCAGCGCCAGAATCAGCGCCGCCTGCCAGCGGTAGCGGCGGATGAAGTCGGCAAACGGCGCCACCACCGCGCCGCGCAGCCATTCGCCCAGGTTGCGCGCGGGCGCCAGCGGGCGCGCGGCATCGGATTGGGGCTCGGGTGACAGCAGCACCGTCACCGTGCCCACCAGCATCGACGCCGCCATCACCAGATAGGCCGTGGCCCAGGCGCTGGCCTGGTAGCCGGCCAATCCCGCCACCTCGGCACGCGCGGCCACCCACAGCACGCCCGCGCCGGCCCAGATCATGGCCAGGCGGTAGCCCGTCTGGTAGGTGGCGGCCAGGGCGGCCTGATGGTCGGCGTCGGCGGATTCGATGCGGAAGGCGTCCAGCGCAATGTCCTGCGTGGCCGAGCCGAAGGCCACCAGCAGCGCGCACCACACCATGGGCCCCAGCGCGTCGCGCGGGTCGGCCAGCGCCATGCCCACCAGCCCGGCCATCACCAGCGCCTGCGCCAGCAGCAGCCAGCTGCGCCGGCGCCCCAGCCAGCGCGTGAGCAGCGGCAGCGGCAGGCGGTCCACCAGCGGCGACCAGACCCACTTGAACGCATAGGCCAGCCCCACCCACGACAGATAGCCGATGGTGGTGCGGTCGATGCCCGCCTCGCGCAGCCTGAAAGACAGCGTGCCCAGCACCAGCAACAGCGGCAGCCCGGCGGCAAAGCCCAGGGCCAGCATGCGCAGGCTGGCGGGCTCCAGATAGACAAGCCAGGCCTGGCGCCAGCTGCGCCGGGGGGCGGCGGTGGCATTGGTGGCTGCGGCAGGGGCGGCGGCGGTGGTGGTGTCGGGGGGCATGTGCAGGGGCGGCAGGGTGCGCGAGATGAGTGCGAGATGAGTGCAGGGCGGGTGCGGTATGAGCACCCGAGCAGCGCAGGACAGGTGCAGGTGCGTGCTGTGGCGGGATTATCCGCACGCTGCGGCGGCGCCNCCCACCCGGTGTGGCGCAGCGCGCCAGGGTGTCCTAGACTCGCGCGCATGACCACCCGCACTACCAACCCCTTGTCCTCGTTGTCCGCCTGGCCGGGCTGCCTGTGCTGCGTTGCGCGCGTGAATGCGCGCGGTGACGTGCGCGGTGATCAGGCCGGCGGAATCTGGCAGGCGCGCCGCGCCTTTGTGCTGGCGGCGGCAGGCGCGGCGGCGCTGCCGGCGGCGGCGCAGGTGGATGTGGGCAGCGCATCGGGCATGCGCATGCTGGTGCCCGCCGAGACGCTGGAAGAATCCGCCGTGCAGCAATACGGCCAGCTGCTGGCGCAGGCCAGGGCCAAGCGCGCGCTGGCGCCGGACAACCACCCGCAGCTGGTGGCGCTGCGCGGCATTGCCCGCCGCCTCATCCCCCACGCCGCGCAGTGGAACAGCCGCGCCGCCCAGTGGCGCTGGGAGATCAACCTGATCGCTAGCCGCCAGATCAACGCCTTTTGCATGCCGGGCGGCAAGATCGCGTTCTACACGGGCATCCTGGACCAGCTCAAGCTGACCGGCGAAGAAGCCGCCATGGTCATGGGCCACGAAATGGCCCACGCGCTGCGCGAGCACGCCCGCTCGCGCGTGGCCAAGAGCCAGGCCACCAGCATCGGCCTGTCGCTGGGCGCGCAGCTGCTGGGCCTGGGCGAGCTGGGCAACGTGGCGGCCAACCTGGGCACGCAGCTGCTCACGCTCAAGTTCAGCCGCTCCGACGAGACCGACGCCGACCTGGTCGGCCTGGAGCTGGCCGCCCGCGCCGCCTACAACCCGCAGGCCGCCGTCAGCCTGTGGCGCAAGATGGGCGCGGCCACGGGCAATAACGGGGTCGCGTTTCTGTCCACCCATCCCTCGGGGCCGGACCGCATCCGTGAACTGGAGGGCAACGTGCCCAAGGTGCAGGGGCTGTACCAGGCAGCGCGGGGGGGCTGACTTGCTACTTTATTAGTAGCTGGCAGCGCTCGCTGTTCAAGGGCTGGCAGCTGATTTGACTTGAAGCTGCGGCGGTGCGCAGCCCGGCAAAAAGGCGCGGCCTTCGCGCAGGGCGCGGATCAGCAAATCGGGCGTGGCGCGGATGTGTGCCTCCAGCGCCAGCGCGGCGCGGGCATCCTGGCCTGACATGGCCAGCTCGAAGATTTCGGTGTGCTCGGCGTGCACATCGCGCACACCACCCGGCAGGCCCATGGCGCAGAAGCGGTAGCGCTCGCTGTGGCGCGACAGCAGGCGCAACACCCGCACCGTCCAGGGCGAGGCGTGGCCCGCCAGCAGCGCCTCATGAAAGCGCACGTTCAGCAGCTCCCACTGGCGGCGGCGGTGCGGCGCGATGGGCTGCTCTTCGGCCGAGATGGCCGCATAGGCCTCGGCAAGCGCTTCGCGCCACTGCGCGTCGCCCGCGCGTATCGACTGGCGCAGCGCCGTGGTTTCGATTTGCACGCGCAGGTGGGTGATGTCCTCCAGGTCTTCGATGGCGATGGGCGCCACGCGAAAGCCGCGCTGCCCCTCCACGGTCACCAGCGCGTCGCTGGCCAGCCGCGTGAGCGCCTCGCGCAGCGTGCCCGCGCCCACCGCGTACTGGGTGCGCAGGTGCTCGATGCGCAGCTTGCTGCCGGGCGCAAGGCGCCCCTCGACGATGTCGCTGCGCAGCGTGGCGTAGGTTTGCTCGATCAGCGTGCGCGAGGGGGCGTCGTACAGGGCTGCGTCCTCGGCGGCGTCGCCGCCGGGCAGTGCAATCAGGGGGTGAAAACTGCGTTTGGCCATGGCAATGCGGGGCTGGCGTTCGCCTCACGAAGCCGCCAGCGGCCGCTCTTGCAGGCGCGACAGGCGGTAGCTCAGCTGCGGGCGCGTAAGCCCCAGCGCGCGCGCCGCCGCGGCCAGGTTGCCGCCTGCGCGCGCCACGGCTTCGCGGATCAGCGCGTCTTCGAGCGCGTCCAGCGTCAGGCCGCTGGCTTGCAGGGTGTCGTACAGACCGGCGCTTTGCTGGCAGTGCGCTTCGCTTTCCAGCGCTCCTGCCGCGTTCACGGTGTGGGCCGTGGGAAGGACTGATGTGGGAAAGAGCATGGCGGCGTCCACCAGGTCGTCGTTGGGCGCCAGGATCACGCCGCGCTCGACCAGGTTTTCCAGCTCGCGCACGTTGCCGGGCCAGGCGTGCTGGCGCATGGCGGTCATGGCCAGGTCGGTGAAGCCCGCCAGGCGCTTGCCGTGCAGGGCGGCGTAGCGCTGCAGCAGGTGCATGGCCAGCAGCTCGATGTCGTCCGCGCGCTCGCGCAGCGCCGGGATGCGGATGGGATAGACGTTCAGGCGGTAGAGCAGGTCGCGCCGAAAGCGCCCTTCTTCCACGGCTTTTTCCAGATCGACGTTGGTGGCGGCAATCACGCGCACGTCCACCTTGCGCGGCTGCGTGCCGCCCAGGCGCTCCACTTCGCCCTGCTGCAGCACGCGCAGCAGCTTGGCCTGCGCGGGCAGGGGCAGCTCGCCCAGCTCGTCCAGCAGCAAGGTGCCGCCGTGCGCGCGCTCGAAGCGGCCCACGCGCGCGGCGGTGGCGCCGGTGTAGGCGCCTTTTTCGGCGCCGAACAGCTCGCTTTCGATCAGCTCGGCCGGCAGCGCCGCGCAGTTGACGGCCACGAAGGGCTTGTCGGCGCGCGGGCCCATGGCGTGCAACGCGCGCGCAAAGCGCTCCTTGCCCACGCCGGTCTCGCCGGTCAGCAGCACGGTGACCTGCGTGGGCGCGGCCTTGCGCAGCAGCTCCACGGTGTCGTTGAAGGCGCGCGAGCGTCCCAGCAGCGGGCCCTGATCATCTGCGGGCTGTAGCTGGGTGCGCAGCGCATCCACCTGCGACTGCAGCTCGCCCAGGCGCACCAGCATGGAGTCGGGGTCGTAGTCGCGCGCCAGTTGCTCGCCGTCGGGCCATTCGTGCTCAAAGCGGCCCTCAATCAGGCAGTGCGCGTGGCCGCAGGCCGTGCACTGCACTTCCTTGAAAAGGGCCGGGCGCCGAAAGAACGCGCTGGTGTAGCCCGAGGCATAGCCCAGCAGCATCCAGCACACGGGCGCACCTTGCGGGCCCCAGGCGCGCTGGTGCACCTCGGCCTCCCAGCTGTGATCCCACTGAAAGATGCCGTGAAAGTGGCTTGCCGCCTCGTCCAGCTCGAACACCTTCGGCTGCACGCGCACCGCGCCCTCCAGCATGTGCAACTGCGGCCCTACGGCAAAGGCGTCGAACAGCGATGCGCCCGGCCGCACCTGGCGCGCCAGCAGCGCATCGCGCTCGCCCGATGCGTAACCCGCACGCATCAGCAAGGGGCGGGCGTGCTCCGGCCCCAGGCTGGCCACCAGCTCGCGCCGCAACGCCTGAAAGGCCGCCGCATGTACCAGCAGCATGCGCTGATCAGCCAGCCAGATGCGCCCATCGACGGGCGAGAAGTGCACCAGCCGGCGCAAGTCGGCGTCGGACGGGTAGGGGGGCAGGGTGGTGGCTGGCATGAAAAAAGTATCGATAAACAGCGGGTGGTCGTCCATCGGGATCGACCCGGGGAGGTTTTTCATCATTTCATGAACTGGCTGACCCCTGGGTCTCATCAAAACATCATGCTGCTGTGCAGCAATCGCGGCTCCGGGCTGGCCGCGGGTGCCGCAGCCGGCGGCTACCAACCTGCGGGCGGGCCTCTTTGACGCGATTTGCTAGGGATTAACCCTGGATTTATCGATATTTGCGCGCAAAACGCCAGCATTGGCATGGCCCGTGCTAAACAGATGGCGCAAAACCGAAAAGGAGACCGTCATGACCCACACCGCCATTGCCACCGACGCATCTGCCACCCCGCAACCCGTCTGCGATCTGTCGCAGCGGTTTGTGCGCGTGCTGGGCCGCCGCGACAACGGCTTTGTCGAGTTTGCTTTCTCGATCGGATGGCCCGAGCTGTCGGTGGAGCTGATGCTCCCTGAACCGGCATTCGATGCCTTTTGCGCGGCGCACCGCGTGCGCCACCTGGATGACTGAGCCCTGCCCCAACAACCACGACCAGGAGATAAGCCCCATGAACATCGACTTGCAGGCGCGCGAAATTCAGCCGCTGCGCAACACCTTCGCCCGCGTGGCGGCCTACACGGGCGACAAGCCCGCGTCGCGCTACCTTGAAGCCACGCTGGGCATTCAGAACGCCGCGAACTTCCATTACCGCCCGACCTGGGAGCCCGAGTTTGAGCTGTTTGATGCTGGCCGCACGGCCGTCAAGCTGGCCGATTGGGACGCGCTGCGCGACCCGCGCCAGTTCTACTACGCCAACTGGACCATGGCGCGTGCGCGCCAGCAAGAGGCGATGGAGGCCAACTACCAGTTTGTCGAGTCGCGCGGCCTGATCGACAAGATTCCCGACGCGCAGCGCGCCGCAGCCTGCGAGGTGCTCATGCCGCTGCGCCACGCGGCCTGGGGCGCCAACATGAACAATTGCCAGGTGTGTGACCGCGGCTATGGAACGGCCTTTACCGCCCCGGCCATGATGCACGCCATGGACCAGCTAGGCGTGGCCCAGTACCTGACCCGCCTGGGCCTGGCGCTGGGGGAGCCCGGCGCACTGGAAGCCGGCAAGAACGACTGGCTGCAGGACCCGCGCTGGCAGGGACTGCGCAAGCTGGTGGAGGACACGCTGGTCGTCAACGACCCGTTCGAGCTGTTCGTGGCGCAGAACCTGGCGCTCGACGGTCTGCTGTACCCGCTGATCTACACGCATTTCGTGGACGACCACCTTGCGGTGCAGGGCGGTACGGCGGTGGCCATGCTCACGGCCTTCATGCCCGAATGGCATGACGAGAGCGCACGCTGGGTGGACGCGGTCATCAAAGTGGCCGCCGCCGAAAACGCCGACAACCATTCCTTGATCAGCAGCTGGTTCCAACGCTACGCCGATCAAGCCCAAGCCGCCTTGGCTCCGGTGGCAGAGATGGCCTTGGGCGCTGCCGGTGCCGAAGCCCTGCTGGCCGTGCGCGAAACCCTCAACACCCGCGCCCGCAAGGCCGGTCTAACCCTCTGAGAAAGTTTGTGATGACCGAACCCGTTTCTAAAGTTTTCATTGCCTTCCAAGACAACGAAGAATCGCGCCCGATTGTCGATGCCATCTTGGCCAACAACCCCGAAGCCACTGCCGTGCATTCGCCCGGTTTGGTCAAGATCGACGCCCCCGGCCGCTTGGTAGTGCGCCGCGAGAGCATCGAAGAGCAAACCGGCCAGCGTTTTGACCTGCAACAGATTCACGTCAATCTGGTCACGATCTCAGGCTACATCAATGAAGACGACGACGAGTTGTCGTTGAGCTGGCTGCGCTAAAGCAGCCGCCACCCCCCGATTTATTGCCGCAACCACCAGGAGATAACACCATGGACGCACCCGTTACCAAAAAGAAGCTCGGCCTGAAAGAACGCCACATCGCCATGACGCGCGATCTGGCCTGGGACACTACCTACCAACCGATGGACAAGGTGTTCCCGTTCGACAAATACGAAGGCATCAAGATCCACGACTGGGATAAATGGGAAGACCCGTTTCGCCTGACCATGGACGCCTACTGGAAATACCAGGGCGAGAAGGAAAAGAAGCTCTATGCCGTGATCGAGGCCTTTGCGCAGAACAATGGCCAGCTGGGTATTTCGGATGCGCGCTATGTGAATGCGATCAAGATCTTCTTCCAGGCCGTGACCCCGATAGAGTACCTCGCGCACCGCGGCTTTGCCCATGTGGGCCGCCACTTCACCGGTGCCGGTGCCCGCGTTGCCGCGCAGATGCAGTCCATTGACGAGCTGCGCCACTGCCAGACCGAAACCCACGCCCTGTCGCACTACAACAAGTATTTCAATGGCCTGCACCAGGCACCCCACATGTTTGACCGTGTGTGGTACCTGTCCGTGCCCAAGTCGTTTTTTGAAGACGCCTCCACCGCAGGGCCGTTCGAGTTCCTCACCGCCGTGAGCTTCTCGTTCGAGTACGTGCTGACCAACCTGGTGTTCGTGCCCTTCATGTCCGGCGCCGCCCACAACGGCGACATGAGCACCGTGACGTTTGGCTTCTCGGCCCAGTCCGACGAATCGCGTCACATGACCCTGGGCATCGAGTGCATCAAGTTCATGCTCGAGCAGGACCCGGCCAACGTGCCGATCGTGCAGAAGTGGATCGACAAGTGGCTCTGGCGCGGCTACCGCCTGCTGACCATCGTGGCCATGATGCAGGACTACATGCTGCCCAAGCGCGTGATGAGCTGGAAGGAGGCCTGGGAGATGTACGCCGAGGAAAACGGTGGCGCGCTGTTCCGCGATCTGGCCCGCTATGGCATCCGCGAGCCCAAGGGCTGGAAGGAGGCGTGCGCCGGCAAAGACCACATCAGCCACCAGGCCTGGAATACCTTCTACAACTATGCGGCCGCCGCCCCGTTCCACACCTGGATTCCCAAGGAAGACGAGATGCAGTGGCTGAGCGAAAAGTACCCCGACACCTTCGACAAGTACTACCGGCCGCGCTTCGAGCATTTCCACGCGCAGCAGCAACAGGGCAAGCGCTTTTACAACAAGACGCTGCCCATGCTGTGCACCATCTGCCAGGTCCCCATGTTCTTTACCGAGCCCGGCGATCCGACCAAGATCTGCTACCGCGAGTCCGACTACCACGGCGACAAGTACCACTTCTGCAGCGACGGTTGCAAAGAAATTTTTGACGACGAGCCCGAGAAATATTCGCAAGCCTGGCTGCCCGTGCACCAGATTTACCAGGGCAACTGCTTCCCCGAGGGCACCGACCCGACGGTGGAGGGCTTTGACCCGATGGCTGCCGTGATGGACTACTACGACCTGAAGGTGGGCCGGGACAACCTCGACTTTGAAGGCTCGGAAGACCAGAAGAACTTTGCCGCCTGGCGTGGTGATGCTGTTCAAGGAGACAAGGCATGAGCGTCGTTGCTGTCAAACCCTACGACTTTCCCGCCCGCGACCGGCGCGAGAACTTCCCCGCACCGCTGCTCTACATCGGCTGGGAGGATCACCTGATGTTTGCATCACCGGTCTGCCTGCCGTTGCCGCCGGATACCCCGTTCGGCGCGCTGGTCCAGGGCGTGCTGCCCGGCGTGTACGGCGAGCACCCCGACTTTGCCAAGATCGACTGGTCCCAGGTCGAGTGGTTCAAGTCCGGCCAGCCGTGGACGCCCGATCCGGCCAAGTCGCTGCAGGCCAATGGCCTTCAGCACAAGGACGCGATCCGTTTTCGCACCCCGGGCCTGACCGGCATCCAGGGTACGTGCAGCTAAGTCCCATTCGGTGAGGGAAGCCCGGGGGCTACCCCCGGGCCCCGCGTCCATGCCATGACCTACCAACTGACCATCGAGCCCTTGGGCGCAACGATCGACGTCGAAGAGGGCCAGACCCTGCTCGACGCAGCGCTGCGCCAGGGCATCTACATTCCCCACGCCTGCGGCCACGGCCTGTGCGGTACCTGCAAGGTGCAGGTTGCCGACGGCGAGGTGGACCACGGTGCCGCCAACCCGTTCGCGCTGATGGACTTCGAGCGCGACGAGGGCAAGACGCTGGCCTGCTGCGCCACGCTGCAGTGCGATACGACCATCGAGGCCGACATCGACGAGGAGCCCGACGCCGAAATCATTCCCGTGCGCGACTTCGCGGCCACGGTGGAGCGCATCGAGCGGCTCACGCCCACCATCAAGGCGCTGCACCTGCGGCTGGACAAGCCCATCCGCTTTCAGCCGGGGCAGTATGTGCAGCTGGAGATTCCGGGCCTGGGGCAAAGCCGCGCCTTCTCGATCGCCAACGCGCCGGGCGCAGATGGCGAATGCGCGCAGGTTGAGCTCAACGTGCGCCATGTGCCCGGCGGTGCCGGCACCACCTGGCTGCACGAGCAGCTGCAAGAAGGCGCGCGGCTGCGCCTGGCCGGGCCGTATGGGCGCTTTTTTGTGCGGCGTTCGGCGCGGCTGCCGATGGTGTTCCTGGCGGGCGGCTCGGGGTTGTCGAGCCCGCGCTCCATGATCCATGCGCTGCTTGCTGGCGGCTGCACGGAGCCGGTCACGCTGGTCTATGGCCAGCGCTCGCGCGACGAGCTGTACTACGACGATGAATTTCGCGCACTCGCGCAGCAGCACCCGCAGTTCACCTACGTGCCGTCGTTGTCAGCCGAGCCCGAGGGCTCGGACTGGAGCGGCGCGCGCGGCTTTGTGCATCAGGCCGCGCAGGCGCACTTCCAGGGCAACTTTGCGGGCCACAAGGCTTATCTGTGCGGCCCGCCTCCCATGGTCGAGGCCTGCATTGCCACGCTGATGCAGGGGCGGCTGTTCGAGCGCGACATCTACACCGAGAAGTTCCTCTCGGCCGCCGATGCGCAGGGCGCGCGCAGCCCGCTGTTCAAGCGCGTCTGACGGAGGCCGGCATGTGGATGAGCCAACGACCGACCGTGGATGTGCATGTCGCGCAGACCGGTGACTGCTATGCCTGCGCCACCGACGAAAGCCTGCTCAAGGGCATGCTGCGGCTGGGCCGCAAGGGCATTCCCGTGGGATGCGTCAACGGCGGCTGCGGCGTGTGCAAGGTGCGCATCGTCGAGGGCGGCGTGCAGCCGCTGGGCCCCGTGAGCCGGGCGCATGTCAGCACCGAAGAAGAAGCGCAAGGCTACACGCTGGCCTGCCGCGTGGCGCCCACCCAGGCGGTGTGCCTGGAAGTGGCCGCCCGATTGCGCAAACCGTTTCTGGGCAGTGCCGCCTCGGTGGCGCAACGTCCAGCCAATTGAGTCATTGAAGATTTATCAACCAAGAGGAGACATGAAATGGGTGTACTGAGAATCGGCCACGCGAGCCTGCGGGTCATGGATATCGCTGCTGCCGTCAAGCACTACGAAGAGGTCCTGGGCCTCAAGACCGTCATGAAGGACAGTGCGGGCAACGTCTACCTGAAATGCTGGGACGAGTGGGACAAATACTCCATCATCCTGACCCCCAGCGACCGGGCGGGCCTGAACCACGTTGCCTACAAGGTGGAGAAAGACGAGGATCTGGAGGCGCTGCAGGCACGCATCGAGGCCTGGGGCATCAAGACCACGCTGCTGCCTGAAGGCACGCTGCCCTCCACCGGCCGCATGCTGCAGTTCAACCTGCCCAGCGGCCACGAAATGCGCCTGTACGCCATGAAGGAATACGTGGGCACCGATGTGGGCACTGTCAATCCCGACCCGTGGCCCGACGGTGTCCGGGGCGCGGGCGCGCACTGGCTCGACCACCTGCTGCTGATGTGCGAGATGAACCCCGAGGCCGGCATCAACACCGTGCAGGACAACACGCGCTTCATGAAGGAATGCCTGGACTTTTTCTTGACCGAGCAGGTGCTGGTGGGCCCCCAGGGCGACATGCAGGCCGCCACCTGGATGGCGCGCACGTCCACGCCACACGACATCGCCTTTGTGGGCGGCCCCGTCAGCGGCCTGCACCACATCGCGTTTTTCCTGGATTCGTGGCACGACGTGCTCAAGTCCGCCGACGTCATGGCCAAGAAGANAGATGTGACCCCTACGCGCCACGGCATCACGCGCGGCGAGACCATCTACTTCTTCGACCCCAGCGGCAACCGCAACGAAACCTTTGCCGGACTGGGCTACCTGGCGCAGCCCGACCGCCCAGTGACGACCTGGACCGAAGACCAACTGGGCAGCGGCATCTTCTATCACACGGGCTACCTGGTGCCGTCCTTCACGGACGTCTATACCTGACCCGGCGCGCATCCATGCACAAGGAACACAGCATGAAAAAACACAGGGTCATTGCCGCGCTTGCCCTGGCAGGCGGTCTGGCCGCGCCGCTGGCTCAGGCCGAGGGGCACTACGTGCCCGGCGTCGAGGGGATGCAGGCGGCGAGCGTGCCGCCGCCCGGCTTCTACTACCTGGGCTATCTCCTCAACTACGACATCGACGATTTCCGCG